>JAODAY010000342.1 GCA_025463665.1 Microbacteriaceae bacterium | reverse complement strand
GGGGCTCCGCGCCCAGCACGCCCTCCCCCGCTTCGAACTCCAGCTCGACGGCGACGCCGGCTGGCTCCGCGACGAAGTGGGCGTGACCGTGCTCGATTTCGATGCCGGTTACGCGTTGTTCGACGTGGACGAGCCCGCGACCGCCCAGCGGGTGCTGCAACGAGCCACCGCGACATCTGCCGTCGAGAGATTCGCCCCGCAATTGCCCACGCTCTCGCAGATCTTCAAGGAGGTGATCCGATGACGAACGACACCGGCCCGGCCTACGCAACGCCCGGCTTCCTGCCCGCGACCTGGCTCGTCGCCGAGCGCGAGATCATGACCAAGCTGCGCAGCAAGACCTTCATCATTTCGACGGGGGTCACGCTCCTGCTCATTCTCGCGAGCGTCGTGATCGGCGGCCTCGTCGGGGCCAACCCCTCGCTTACCAAGGTCGCCGCCGTCGGATCGGCCGTTGCCGTCGCCGAGGAGACGGGTGCCTTCGAAGTCACCGAGACGTCGACCGTGGAGGAGGCGCGCGAACTCGTGCGCAGCGAGGACGTCGACGCGGCGATCGTTCCCGACGGCGACAACGCGACAGGCCTCGGTGTCATCGCGCTCGACGAGACTCCGAGCGACGTGATCGGCGCGCTCAGCGTCTCCCCCTCGGTCGACCTCATCGCACCCTCCGACATCAACCCCGGGCTCGTCTACCTGGTCGCCCTCGGCTTCGGGCTCGTGTTCTTCATGTCTGCGCTCACCTTCGGCATGACGATCGCGCAGAGCGTCGTCGAGGAGAAGCAGACCCGAATCGTCGAGATTCTCATGTCGACGGTTCCCGTGCGGGTGCTGCTTGCGGGCAAGATCCTCGGCAACAGTGTGCTCGCGTTCGGGCAGATCCTGCTCATCAGCGGACTCTCGGGCATCGGTCTGCTCGCCACCGGGCAGAACATCCTGCTCGCCGACGTCGGGCCGGCAATCGCCTGGTTCGCGATCTTCTTCGCCTTCGGTTTCGTGCTGCTGGCGGCGCTCTTCGCCGCCACCGCCGCCCTCGTCTCCCGGCAGGAGGATATGGGCTCCGTCACGACCCCGGTCATGATGCTCGTGATGATCCCGTATTTCCTCGTGATCTTCTTCAACGACAACGCCTTCGTGCTCGCGATCATGTCGTACGTGCCGTTCTCCGCACCGGTCGGAATGCCGATGAGGGTCTTCCTCGGCACTGCCGAGTGGTGGGAGCCGCTGCTGTCACTCGTCGTGCTCCTCGCCTCGACGGTGTTCTTCACCGCGGTCGGCTCCCGCATCTACGCCAACGGGCTGCTGAAGATGGGATCGCCGATGAAGCTGCGAGAGGCACTCAAGACGAAGTAGCACCAACGGAATCACGGGCCGAGTGCGAGACTTCTCGGGCACGGCCGATGCCCGTGCGTAGGCAAGAATGGGTCAGTGACCCAACTCCATGACACCAACTATCGCGGCTTCGCCTCCGACAACTACGCGGGGGCGCACCCCGAGGTGCTGGCGGCGATCGCCGAAGCCAACGGCGGGCACCAGGTCGCCTACGGCGGGGACGCCTACACGGCGCGGCTGCAGGAGGTCATGCGGGAGCACTTCGGCGACCAGGCCGAGGCGTTTCCGGTCTTCAACGGCACGGGAGCCAACGTCACGGCGCTCACCTCGCTGCTGCCCCGCTGGGGAGCGGTGATCTCCGCCAAGACCGCGCACATCAACACCGACGAGGGCGGAGCCCCCGAGCGGGTCAGCGGCCTCAAGCTGCTGAGCGTGGAGGCGCCGGACGGCAAGCTCACCCCCGAACTCGTCGACCTCGAGGCGTGGGGCTGGGGCGACGAGCACCGCGCCCAGCCGCTCGCGGTGAGCATCACCAACACCACGGAGCTCGGCACGCTCTACTCGGTCGACGAGATCCGGGCGATCACCGACCACGCGCACTCGCTCGGCATGAAGGTGCACCTCGACGGCGCGCGCATCTCCAACGCCGCGGCCGCGCTGGGCGTCGGGCTCCGCGAGTTCACGACCGACGCGGGCGTCGACATTCTCAGCTTCGGGGGCACCAAGAACGGCCTGCTCTACGGCGAGGCCGTGGTTGTGCTCAACCCCGAGGCATCCGAGGGGCTCGTCTACCTTCGCAAACTCTCCATGCAGCTCGCCTCGAAGATGCGTTTCGTGTCGGCGCAGCTCATCGCGCTGCTCACCGACGACCTCTACCTTCGCTCGGCCGCACACTCCAACGCGATGGCCGCCCGCCTGCGCGGAGCCCTCGAGGCCGAGATCGCCGCGGGAACCATCGACAACCTCTCCTTCAGCCAGGCCACTGACGCCAACGCGGTCTTCGCCGTGCTGCCGTCCGGTGTCGCGGACCGCCTGCGCGAGACCTTCCGTTTTTACGACTGGGATGCCGCGGCGGGCGAGGTGCGCTGGATGGCATCGTTCGACACCACGGAGAACGACATCGACGTTTTTGTCGCCGCGATTACGCGCGAACTCGCCGCCGCGACGACGCGCCCGTCGACCGCGGGCGCACTGGGCCGCTAGGGCTACAGTCCGGCACACCGGCTACGGCTCGCGCTGGCGCCCGAGTACCGAACTGGCGCCCTCACGTGTCGGCGACCGCCGGCCGCTACTCGACCAGCAGCGGCGACTTGCTGATCGTCAGCGCCTCGCGATCCGCCGCGATGTCGACGAGCACGGTGTCGCCGTCACGAATCTCGCCCGAGAGCAGCGACTTCGCGAGCCGGTCGTCGATCTCGCGCTGCATGAGCCTGCGCAGCGGGCGGGCGCCGTACACCGGGTCGTATCCGCGCTCGGCGAGCCACCGCCTGGCACTCGGCGTGACCGCGAGTTCGAGCCGGCGGTCGCCCAGGCGACGGCCGAGGCGGTCGACGTAGAGCTCCACAATCTCGGCGAGTTCGAGCTGCGACAGGGGCGCGAACACCACGATGTCATCGAGCCGGTTGAGGAACTCGGGCTTGAACGAGCGCTGCACGAGCTCCTGCACTGCCGCCCGCTTCGTCTCCCACTCGAGCGACTGGTCGGTGAGGAACTGGCTGCCCAGGTTGCTGGTGAGGATGAGGATGACGTTGCGGAAGTCGACCGTGCGGCCCTGGCCGTCGGTCAGGCGTCCGTCGTCGAGCACCTGCAGCAGGATGTCGAAGACCTCGGGGTGGGCCTTCTCGACCTCGTCGAGCAG
>JAODAY010000295.1 GCA_025463665.1 Microbacteriaceae bacterium | reverse complement strand
CTCGGAGGACCGCAGCCGGATGATCGACAGCACCCCGAAGAGGCCGAGTCCGACGCCGACGCCCACCTCGGTTGTCCCGAGCACGGATGCCACGGCGAGCACCCCCACGTTGACCCCGAGGAAGGCGACGACGAGGTCGCGGCGCCGGTGCCGGCGAAAGTACATGCCGAAGGTCAGTATCGAGATGGCGATCAGATCGATGGCGATCATGACGGCGGGGACCATGGGAACTCCTGAGTTACTAGTCGGTGAGCGGTGTGCGACTAGTTAGACAGGACCCTCTATGCGGTTCCTATGCGCTGCGTATGAGGTGACTGTCCGTGCCGCGTCAGTCGTCGCTCGCGACGAGGATGGCGAGCGAACTGCTTGTGGCGGAGACGACGATGAACTCGATGAACCCCATCGTGCCGAGGTGCCCGCCCCACTTGTGCTCGGCGTCGCTGCCGAGGTCGGCGAGCCGGTAGATGGCCGTCGCGCCGGCGAGGAGCGAGCTGAGCCTGCCCTGATAGCGGTCGACGAAGTCGGCCGGCAGCGGGCCGAGCTGATTCGCCCACGCGGTGATCTCCTCGAAACACCTGGACCTGGACACCTCGGTGAAGTCGCTCACCCGGATCTTGTCGAGCGCGTACGGCCCGTGTATGCCGCGTGACGGTTCGGGCAGCGCTCCCGATGGGCTCGCGTAGTCGTCGTCGTACCAGGCGTGCGTGATGACGCAATCGAGCAGGACCTTGCGGGGCGCGAGCTTCGGAACGTCGAACGTCTTTATATCGATCCATCGGAAGTCGCTTCCGACGTCGCGAAAGTTGATCGTTTCGGTGGCGCGATGAATCATTTCCACTCGGTCGTACTCACATTTCAGAATATAGAGAGGCAGTTGGGGGCCTGGGTCGTGGGGGAAGCCAGTGCTCCCGTCGACTCTTTCGGTCCCCTCGGCACGAGCCACGCCGGGATGTCCACTCCGTCGAGTTATCCTCACACCAGCGTGCGGTTCTCGTATAGTAGCGCTGATCACTGCGCCATGACCCTATGTTTTGCCTGTCAGTTCTGTACGGGTCTCGCTGATTGGGATGCCTCGGTCGCGCGTGCGGGCGTGCCCGGCGCGGGGCCGCGTCACTAGGCTCGACGCATGCGCTACGGAATAGTGATACTCCCGCAAGACCCGTGGACCGTCGCGCGAGAGAAGTGGCGCCGGGCCGAGAGCCTCGGCTTCGACCACGCCTGGACCTACGACCACCTCTCCTGGCGCAGTCTCGCCGAGGAGCCCTGGAACGCCACACTTCCCACGCTCACCGCCGCTGCGGCCGTGACATCCACGATTCGTCTTGGCACCTTCGTGGCGTCGCCGAACTTCCGTCATCCGGTGCCGTTCGCGAAAGACGTGGCGACCGTCGACGACATGTCGAGCGGTCGGCTTCTGCTGGGCCTCGGCTCCGGGGGCACAGGTTTCGACGCCTTCGTACTCGGCCAACCGGAGTACTCGCCGCGCCAGCGCCACGAGCGCTTCGTCGAGTTCGTCACGGCGCTCGACGACCTGCTGAGATTCGAGACCAGCGGAGCGATCGACTTCGCCGGCGACTGGTTCACCGCCCATGGCGCCCGCATGGTCGGCTCGCCCGCCCAGACACCGCGGGTGCCCTTTGTGCTCGCCGCAAACGGGCCGAAGGGCCTCGCCCTCGTGAGCCGGTACGGCCAGGGCTGGGTGACGACGGGCCCAGAGGGCGCCACGGGCGAGGACTGGTGGTCGGCCGTCGCCGAACTCAGCGGGCGACTGGATGCCGCGGCAGACGACGCGGGGCGCGACCCGGCGTCGATCGACCGCTACCTCTCGTTCGACTCCGGCGGCCAGTTCTCACTGGAGAGCGTGGGCGTGTTCGACGACATGGTCGGGCGGGCTGCCGCTCTCGGCTTCACCGACGTAGTCAGCCACTGGCCACGGGCGACAGGAATCTATGCCGGTTCCGAGGACGTGCTGTTGGAGGTGGGGGCCCGGCTTGTCACCACGGGCGCCGCGGAGTAGACAAGGACGAAGTCGACAAGAGAGGCACTCCACCATGAGCGACATGAGCGACATGAGCGACACAAGCGCCACGAACGACGGACTCGGAGAAGACGGCACGATCCCCGAATCGGACGACGGCATCGCTGTGACGCTGGGCGAGGGCAGCAACTTCAACCCTGAGGAGGACGAAGAGGTCGACGACGCGACACCGCCGGAGTAGCCCGGCACGCAGCGAGGAGGACCGGGCGGGGCCCGGCCCTCCTCGCGCTCCGCCCGCGCGGTGCCACGCGTTGCGCTTACGGGATGTAGTTGAACTCGTCGGGGTTCGGGCCGGTGCGCTCGTCGCGGTTGAGCCCGGCGATGGCCGTGACATCCGCCTCGGTCAGTTCGAAATCGAACAGCGCGAAGTTCTCTTCGACGCGGCTGCGCGTGACCGACTTCGGGAAGACGATGTCGCCGCGCTGGATGTGCCAGCGCAGGGTCACCTGTGCGGGCGTGCGCTCGACGCGGTCGGCGATCTGCTGGATGACCGGGTCACCGAGCACCTTGCCCTGCGCGATGGGCGACCACGCCTCGGTGGCGATTCCGTGCTCGGCGTTGAAGGCGCGCACCGTCTCGTTGGTGAGGTAGGGGTGTACCTCGATCTGGTTCACCGCAGGAACGGTCTCGGTCTCGTCGAAGAGCCGCTGCAGGTGCGCGGGCTGGAAGTTGGAGACGCCGATGGCCTCGAGACGCCCGGACGCCTTCATCTCCTCCATCGCCTTCCAGGTCTCGACGTAGTCCCCCACGGCGGGCAGCGGCCAGTGGATGAGGAACAGGTCGAGGTATTCGAAACCGAGCGTCTCGAGCGAACGGTCGAAGGCCTCGAGAGCGTCGGCGCGAGCGTGAAAGCCGTTGTTGAGCTTGCTCGTGACGAAGATGTCCTCGCGGGCGAGTCCGGATTCTGCGACGGCCTGACCCACGCCCTCCTCGTTGCCGTACATCTGGGCTGTGTCGATGTGGCGGTAGCCGACCTCGAGTGCCTCGAGGGTGGCGCGCTTCGTGTCCTCCGGCGGCACCTGGAAGACACCGAAGCCCAGCTGTGGGATCTCGGTGCCGTTGTTGAGGGTGATCGTGGGAATTGCAGTCATCGAATGGTTCTCCTTCTGGGGATCTCGCGAATGTCTTGGGAACAACGCTCGCACCGCGGCTGCACATTCCAGCTTTCACGGATTGTTCGGATTCGTGCAGCCACTGGGTATCAGTCTGCTCACCGGCC
>JAODAY010000259.1 GCA_025463665.1 Microbacteriaceae bacterium | reverse complement strand
TGGCTCGCCCGTTGCGACATCGATTACGTTGGCACCCAGCAGCGGCGCGGCCAGGTCGTCCTGGTACGCGGACAACATGTCGAGGCCGTAGTTGTATTCGTGGTTGCCGACGACCTGCGCGTCGTAGCCGATGGCGTTGAAGGCCTGCGCCATCGGGTGTTCGGTCGAACCTTCCAGAACGCCCGCGGCGCCGTCGCCGAGACCGTAGTAGTACGACAGGGGAGTGCCCTGAATTGCGTCGCCGTTGTCGACCACGATGACAGACTCCTCGCCCTTTTCGGCGCGCACCTCGTCGACGACTGTGCCGATGCGAGAGAGTCCGAGCTCGGAACCGTCGGCGTACTCCTTGCCGCCGAAATAATCCCAGTTGAAGACGTGGCCGTGTGTGTCTGTGGTGGCGAGCAGGGTGAGCGAAAACGCATGGACACTTCCTGTCAATTCGTGAGCGAAGTACAAGACCTCGAACGTATCAACGCAACGTGAACAGCGCATTACGTCCATCGAAGGAATGCGCGACCCTCAATTGAGCGCTCGCCGCATGAGGATGCGTGGAAACCCTCCGGCGATGGAGTCGGTGTCGGCCGCCTTCGTGAAGCCCACCCGCTCGAACATACTCCGCGTGCCGACGAAGGCCATGGTGGTATCCACAGTGCTCCCGCCGTTGTCGGTCGGGTAGCTCTCCACGACGGGAGCCCCCGAGTCCCTGGCATACCCGACGGCACCCTCGATGAGGGCGCGGGTCAGGCCGTGTCGCCGATAGCCCGGGCGCACGCGGATGCACCAGACCGACCAGACGGGGAGGTCGTCGATGTGCGGGATCTTCCTCGAGTTCGCGAACGGATGCAGCTCGGCCCGGGGGGCGACTCCGACCCAGCCCGCGACATCCCCGTCGACGTAGCCGAGCACGCCGGGGGCCATCTCCCGCGCGCACAACTCCCGAACCTTGTCTGCTCGCGCGCTACCGGCGAGGGATCGGTTCTCCGTCGAACTGAGCCGCCATGAAAGGCACCAGCACACCGATGAGTCAGGCCTTTTCGGGGCGAACATCGTCGTTATGTCGTCGAAGTTGTGGGCTGGCGTCACCTCGATGGTCATCGTTCAATCGTTCCACCGAGCGCGTGCCGGCGAAAGCCGTCGCGGGCCGCGCTTAAAGCACACTCTGCGCGGAGCGACAACCATGGATACGATCGCGGTGCTCGGGTGTTCAATTTGGTAGACCGCACTGTCAGGAGGAACCGATGCCCACGTCCGTAGCCGACCAGACCGTCGCCGAACTCGGCGGGCCGCTCAGCGTGCTGGTTCGTCAAAAGAACGACCATGTCACGCTGGACGGGCTCCTGCGGGATCTCCGGATCACCGACGGCAACGAACAGCAGCGGGTGCTGCGGCGCATCTACCGACTCGTCTTTCCCCACGCCTTCGCGGAAGAGGCCGTGCTCTGGCCGGTCATGCGTCGTGTGCTTCCCGATGGAGGCGAGCTGACCCTCGAGGTCGAACGCGAGCACCAGGAAGTGAACGAACTCGTGGAGCGACTCGACTCGATGGGCCCCGGGTCCGCGGAGCGGTCGCCCGTTCTCGATCGTCTCGTGGAGGTGCTGCGTGAAGACGTGCGGGACGAGGAAGACGAGCTGTTTCCCCGACTGCAGGAGCGTGTGAGCCACTCCGAACTCAGGGCGCTCGGCGTCGTCTGGGAAATTCTGCGCCGCACCGCTCCGACCCGGGCGCATCCGATCGTGGCCAGACGCCCACCGGGCAATGTGATTGCAGCTCTTCCGCTCTCCATCCTCGACCGCCTGCGCGACCTCGCCGACGAGGTGGCACTTCGTTCCCCGGCGGGCACAGGCGTGGTCATGGACACGGTGAGTTCCGGCCTGGGCGCGGTCTCGCGACGAGTGGAGTTTCTGCCGGTCATGCGCAGGGGAGAGGACAGGTCCACCCGATACGGCGGCGAGAGTCCCGGATTCCCGTGGACGGCGCTCGCCCTGGCCGCGTCCGCGATCGTCGTCGTCGCGGCGTCGCGCGCATCGAGCGCGCGTCTCTGAACCACCGAAGCACGAGGAGGAACCATGAACGAATCTCTCGACCACTCCGACCTTCCGCTGCCGGAGTTCGACCATCTCCCGCTCGGCCATCTGCCTGCGCGGATCGCCCCGCTCAGCGCCGATCAAGTGCAGCAGCTGCTCGCGTACGAACGGGAACACGGCGACAGGCTGCCCGTCATTGTGGTGCTCGAACACCGGCTCGAGGCCCTGCGTGATGGCGCGGAACCGAGCGGCTCGGTGGCGACCGACTTCGCGGAGGTGTCGAACCCCGGCGCGTCGTCGACGGTGACCCCGCAGACGACGAACGCGCCGAAAATCAACCCGCCCTCGCACGGCGACCCCACCAACCCTGCTCGCTAGGGAGGATGGCTGACCTCCCCGAGTCGTTCGGCGGGAGGTTCGGTCGTGGCGGGTAACCTTGTAGGTCGCTGAGCCTGTCGAAGCGCACGAGCCTCGAGAGGGACCATCACCATGAGCATCATCCGCCTGAACGA
>JAODAY010000229.1 GCA_025463665.1 Microbacteriaceae bacterium | reverse complement strand
ACTGTCGGAGGCCGTCGCCTCACCTGCATCGGTACACCGTGCGTCGAGGACGGCGATGCCTTGGTACAAACCCGGCGCGACATCAACCTCCCCTGAGATGCGCCTATTCTCAGCGGTCGAGAGGAGTTCTGTCGGAATAGTGAATGCTGGGATAGGCGGAAGGGCTAGCTTGCTTCGCAGCTCTTTTTCGAATGTGACGGAATCGCTGTCGATCCCTTCCTTGGCCGCGCCTGTCGGATTCGGCTTCTCCTCGAAAGTACCTTGGGAACATCCGGCGGTCACCAGAGTGATGAGCAACATAGGGGCGATAATCCGGTGCGAGCGCATTTCAGGTGAGCTTTCCGTCGAGTGAGTTTCGAATCGACCGGTGATTCTCAGCGATTCGTGCCAGGTGAAGCTTGCTCGAGGAAGCCTAGTGTGTTCCACACATCCCACACCGGCATCCGCGAAAGATCCGTTATCGCGAAAGAAGCGCGTCATAGCGGCGTCGGGTTGTCCCGAACCTTCGCAGTTGGTCCTGGAATGCAGCCACAAATCTAGAATCAGCGCATGCCCCCCAGACCATCCAAAAACTGACGGGTCAAACCCAGGAAACCCGGGGCCCTGCGTTACGGCGTCTCCTTCACCCGAAAACTGCCGCCCGTGAAAGCTCCGCACTCACTGTTCGTGAGCCATGACCAAGGACTACGGGCGGAGCCGCTGCGCTGCGCTGCGCTGCCTTGTTAGCAATTTTTGCCTGTCCGGCCGGTCATCGTAGTTCGCTCCCGCAGCTGCGCACCCATCCCAAGCAAAAAAATCAGTTGATCGGAGACAAAGACCATGACCAGCACACTGGACAGCAGTCCCTCCGGGAACTCCACGCCGTCGCGGGTCCGTTGCGCACCATGCTCATCCCGCTCGAGGACGGCAGGGAGTAAAGGTGCGGCCGCGCGGTCGCCGTGCCCGTCAAGACTCGAGGGCCTGCCGCGGCCTTCAGCCGAGGGCGCGCTGGCTGTGCGGGGTCGGGCGGCAGACCAGCACGGGACACGGCGCGGAGTGCTGCACTCGTGACGCTGTGCTGCCGAGCAGGATCGTGCGGCTGAGTCCCCGGCTGCCGGAGGCCATGCTGATGAGGTCGGCGTCCAGGTCTTCGGCGGCGCGGATTATCTCCTGGGCCGGGGAGCCGCTACGCACCTGCCGGTGAATCTCCGCCCCCCAGCCATCGAATTCTGCCGCGACGATCTCGACGGCGGCGTTGGCTTCTTGCCTGAAGTTGAGCTCGGTTATGCCGGGGTTCCGCTGCGGACCCAACTCGTTCGCGAACGGCACCGCGGCGTATGGGCTCACCACCGCGACGATGGTCACGTCGGTGATCTCGCGGGAGTCAGCGATCCATTTGAATTGGCGGGCGCCGACCAGGGAGGCCTGGGACCCGTCGGTCGCTACGATCACGTGCATGACTCAAAGCTCCTTGCTCGCCGGGGGCAGTGTGACGGCACCCGGGCTGCCCTCGGCACCCGGGGATCGGGGCTTCTTGCCGAAGAAGTTCTGGACGAGATAGAGCACCAGGCCGACAGTGAGCAGGCCAGCCACCCAGAGGAGCGCGGCCGGGTCGTCAATGAGGGTGTAGGCCAAAACGGTCAGGTTGCCGAGGATGCCGATGATCAGCAGCGGGGTGTTCGCCCTGTACGTGTCCACGGTCTCGTCGGTGCCTCGGAGCTTCAGGCAGGCGACGATCACCAGCGCGTAGATGAAGAGCAGGAACACGACCGTGATGGTGGCCAACCGGTCCACTATGTCGAGCTGCTGTTCGGCGGGCAGCTCGGCCTGGCTCGAGCGAATCGTCGCGCCTATCACCAGGAGCGCACAGACGATGGCGGCCCCGAAGAGAAGGGCGACGTAGGGACTGCGCCGCGTGGGATGGATCTTGGCGAAGAGGGCCGGCACGACGTTCTCTCGGGCCATGCCGAAAAGGATCCGCGACTGGGCGACCACGGTGACCAGAGTGGTGTTGCTGATGGCGATCATGGCGATCAGCCCGAAGACCACGAGCATGACCGTGGCCGGGACAAAGAAAATGTCGGCACGGATGACCTCGAGCAGTGTCTTTCCGGCGAGATCCCCGATCGGCACTGCCAGTGCCGCGGAGATGGAGACGAGCACGTACACGACGCCTGCGGTCAGCATGCCGCCGATCAGTGCACGGGGGAATGCCCGGGACGGCTCGATGGTCTCCTCCGCCACGTTCGCGGCGTTCTCGAACCCGGTCATCGCGAAGAACGCCAGGGAGACGCCCGCGAGCACCGCGAGAACCGACGATCCGGCGCCGCCCTCTGCGTTGAACTGGAGAAGCACCGCGGGGTCGTTCACTCCCTCGACCAGCGCAATGACGCCGATGAGGACGATGATGATGAGCCCGCTGACCTCGATGAAGGTCATGACGACGTTCGCCACGACAGACTCGGTGATCCCGATGAGGTTGATTGTCGTGATGAGAGCGACGAACACCAGCGCGATGATGGTGGTTGCCCACACTGCGTCCGCCGGCAAGCCGACGAGGCCGCTGAAATAGCGCACGAACCCGGCGGCGAGGGAACCCACAGCGGCCATGTTGGCCGACAGCATGCAGATCGTGATGAAGAAGGTCAGCACTGGGCTGCGGAAGGCCTTGTTGATGTAGAGCGAGGCCCCGGCGGCCTGCGGGTATTTCGTGACTAGCTCGGCATAGGCGAGGCCGGTGATGGTGGCGATGGAGACGCCGACCAGGAATGCCATCCAGAATGCCCCGCCGACGGCCGCAGCGACCAGGCCGACGAGAACGTAGATGCCCGAGCCGAGGACATCCCCGACCACGTAGAAGTACAGCTGTTTGGCTGTGATCGAGCGTTTCAGCTCTGCATGTTGCACGACGTGTGGCTCCGCGGGCGTGACCATTTCGCCACAATACGGCAAACGCGCGACGGCTAGGGAAAACATTTCACGTATGCTCGCGGAGGACACTCGGACTGGGCACCTCGGTCGCCGCGATGGAGGAACTGTGAGCGTTACTTTCACACCTATTGATGTGCGCGGCGCCAACCGCGCCGAGTTCATGCGGTTCATGACCCGCAGCAGCTTTCCCTTTCACATCCCGGTGAACCCCACGGACGACGACGTGGCGGCAACGATTGATTCGGGCCTCTACGACAAGCGCACCTCGTTGTGGGTGGAGGAGGAGGAGCACGGCCGCATCGGGATGGCCGTGCTGGCCAACGTGACCAGCACAACGCCGAAGTTCGACCTCAGGCTCGCGAGCCGCTACCGCGGGCGCGGCCTCGGTGCGCCGATCCTCTCCGCCCTGACCTCGCTGGTATTCACCGAGCATCCGTCGACGAACCGCTTCGAGGGGCAGACTCGCGAGGACAACATCGCGATGCGCAAGGTGTTTCTTCGCTCGGGGTTCGTCAAAGAGGCGCATCGTCGCGATGGGTGGCCGGTCGAGGGCGGTGCGGCGCTCGCCGCGGTGTCGTACGCGATCCTGCGACGCGACTGGGTGTCGGGAACAACCACCACGTTCGACTGGGAAGACCTGCGCGTTTCATAAGCCGCAGTGGCAGGTGCCCTCCTCCGCCCCGGTACCGGGGCTTCTCGTCGCGGTGCCGCGCGACGAAGATGGTCTCACTATCGAGGAGGACCACACGATGAAGGCCACGCACAAGCCTGAGCAGAGCCCGTCGGTGCCCGACCCGTCATCGGGCAGTTTCACCGCCGAGGAACGCGCCGCAATGACAGAGCGCGCGCAGGAGTTGAAGGCGGAGAGCCGCCGGAGTACCGGTTGCCGATCCGGGCTGGGCGCCCGTGCCCGCCCCGGGTGTGGGATCCGGCGTGGGCTCCGGCGTCGGCTCCGCCTCGACGCTCGCCGTGACGAGCGCCCAATTCGCGTCGAAGAAGTCCGCTGGGTCGATGGTGCCGAGATTGCCCGCCCAGTCGATGAGCAACTGACGGATCTCCTGGCGTTCGTCGTACACGACCGGCGCGGCGGCGACGTGGGGGAACCCGCCGCCGCCGCTCTGTCGGTAGTTGTTCACCGCGAGGATGAACTGGTCGTCGGCAGCGATGGGGGAACCGTCAGAGTACGTCAGGGTCTCGATGCGGGAGCCGACATCCTTGGAGACGTTGATGGTGTAGTCCACCCCGGAGAGCGCGTCGTAGTTGTAGTCCGGAACTCCATTGGGCGTTGCGGAATACACGGCGTTCGTTCCCGTCGCGGGATCGAACACCGTGCCTTCGGCGACCTGAGTGAAGTAGCGCGCGGAGAACTCGAGGTAGTCCTTCAGCTCTGCGCCGCTGAGCTGCACGCCGCGCAGGGTGTTCTCGTAGATGTAGAGGCCCGCGATATCGCGAATAGTGACTTCGCCCTTCGGGAAGAGCGCTGTGCGCGAGAACGGCGATGCCTCCGAAATCACGGGGATGTCAGCGTAGGCCGTGCCCTCCAACGCGGCATCGACGGTCTCTGCCTGCACGTTGTTGATGAAGTCGATGATCGCCGTGTCCTCGTAGCGCGACGTAGTTGCCGGGAGCTCGGCAACCGATTCGGCGACGGGTGTATTCACGTAGTCGATCGTGGCCTGATGTTCGTCTGCAAGGGCCGCCACGACAGCCGGGCTCTCGGTCGTGACATCCCTCGCGTAATGAGGTGCCACGACGGGTGCTTTGGCCGACCAGTCGACGTCGAATCCGTCTGCAGCGTTCGGCACGAGGTTCAGCGTCACTTCCGACACGCTCTGCGCCCAGTAGTTCGGCTGCGTGACGAGAACCTGATCGCCTGCCACGTTCTCGATGATGGTGCTCGGCTTATCGAGGTGGGTGTGGCCGGAGACGATGACGTCGATGTCGGGCACCTGGTAGGCGATGTTCTTGGCGACGTCTTCGTTCAGATCGGCGGCGACGTAGTCCGCGTCAGACACGGTTCCGAGGCCGGTGTGGGCGAGTACCACCACCACATCGGCCTGGGCGGCGACCTCGGGAACGTGCTGCTTGGCCGTCTCGACCATGTCCTTGAACTCGAGCTCGCCGTCGACGACTGCCTTGTCCCAGATGCGCACGCCGGGGGTGACGAGTCCCAGCACGCCGACGGTGACCTCCTGGCCGTCGATGGTGCGAGTGATGATCTCGTACGGCTTGTGGTACGGGGTGTCGGTGCCGGCCTCGACGACGTTGGCGCCGAGGAGGGGCGCCTCGAGATCGT
>JAODAY010000163.1 GCA_025463665.1 Microbacteriaceae bacterium | reverse complement strand
GGCGCGTCGTCTTCGAGGGAACGCCCGCCGATCTCGTGGCGGCGCGGTCGACCCTCACGGGCGAGCACCTCGCGACCTACGTGGGAGCGTGACGGGTCAGCACTCCACGACGTTGACGGCGAGACCGCCGAGGCTCGTCTCCTTGTATTTGTGCGACATGTCGACGCCGGTCTGCCGCATCGTCTCGATGACGACGTCGAGGCTGACCATGTGCGTTCCGTCGCCGAGAAGGGCGAGCCGCGCCGCCGTCTGGGCGGTGGAGGAGGCGACGGCGTTCCGTTCGATGCAGGGGATCTGAACGAGCCCGCCGACGGGGTCGCAGGTGAGGCCGAGATGGTGCTCGACGGCGACTTCTGCTGCGTTCTCGACCTGGCGGGGGGTGCCCCCGAGCACGGCGCAGAGGCCCGCGGCCGCCATCGCGCACGCGGAACCAACCTCGCCCTGGCACCCGGCCTCGGCACCGGAGATGGAGGCGCGTGCCTTGATGAGGGAGCCGATGACGGCGGCGGTGAGTAGGAAGGCGTGCACGTCGCGCCGGGTCTGCTCGGCCGTCAGCGGCGTCGACTCCAGGTGGGCCTTGAGCACGGCGGGCAGAATGCCGGCGGCCCCGTTCGTCGGGGCGGTGACGACCCGCCCGCCCGCCGCGTTCTGCTCGTTGACCGCCATGGCGTAGATGTTCAACCACGACGGATCCCTCGACTCCCGGCCGATTCCCCGTGCAAGCAGGGATGCCTGGGCTCCGGCGGCGCGGCGCGGAACGCGGAGCGACCCGGGAAGTATCCCGCGCGTCGACAGTCCCTCCTCGACGCAGTCGTCCATGGCGCGCCAGATCGCGTCGAGCCCGGCGCTCGTTTCCTCCGGCTCGCGCAGGCCGGCCTCGTGGCTCCAGGCGATGTCGGCGAAGTTGACGCCGAGGCGGGCGCACTCGTTCAGCAGGTCGTCCGCGCTGGAGAAGGGGATGCCCGCGGTCGCGGCCGGCGCATCGGTGAGCGAGCGGAGGGGGAGGACACCCTCCCGCTGCACGAATCCGCCGCCGGTGCTGAGCCAGATCTCGCTGGCGACGACGGCGCCGTCGACGGCGAGGTCGAAGCGCATGGCGTTCGGGTGCTCGCTGTGGCGCTCGAAAGGAGCGAACGACAGGTCGTCACGGAACACTTCGACGTCGAGTGGGCCGAGCTCGATCACGAGCCCCGGCCCGTCGCCGCGCCGGGGCAGCGACTCCCACCGCCCGTGCACTTCGAGCGGGGAGCACGTCTCCGGATTCAGTCCGCGGAGGCCTGCGAGCACGGCGTCCGGCGTGCCGTGACCCATGCCCGTCGCGCCGAGCGACCCCATGAGGGTGACCGTCAGTTGCGGTGTGCCGGTGATGCCCTCGAGGGCCGCCTCGTTCGCGAACCGATGGGCGGCGCGCATGGGACCCACGGTGTGCGAGCTCGACGGACCAATGCCGATCGAGAATAGGTCGAGCGCGGAGACGTACATAGAGGGTGACACTACCCTTTTCTCCGAGTTGCCTCGGCGTTCGCCCGTGTCGATTGACTTTCGATAGATAAGCGATGAAGATCGATGCATGCGCAGACTCGGATTGTTCGTCATCGTCCTCAGGGTGTTCCTCGCCTCCCTGTTCGGTTTCCTCGTGCTCATGCAGGTCATGAGCCTCCCGGGGGAGTTCGCGCACGACGCCCAGCAGGCGCCGGATCGGGCCCACCTCGCCTGGGCGATGCTCGCGGTGACAGAGCTCGAGGTGGTGTGCGTTCAGGTCGTGATCGTGTGCACGTGGAGGCTTCTCACCATGGTCACGAGCGACCGGATCTTCAGCGAGGCATCCTTCGTCTGGGTCAATTGGATCGTGTGGTCGTTCGTGGCCGGCTGGCTTCTGCTCGCCGGCCTCGCCGCCTACCTCGCGGCCTACATCTACTTCACGCCAGAGCTGCGTGACCCGGGAGTTCCGATCCTGCTCTTCGGCACCGTGCTTGTCGGAGCCGTCTTCGTGCTGCTCGTCGGGATCCTCCGCGCGCTGCTGCGCCAGGCCACCGCTCTGCGTGCCGAGATGGACGTGGTTATCTGATGCCGATCGTCGTGCGCATCGATGTGGAACTGGCCAAGCGCAAGATGAGTGTGGGGGAGTTCGCCGACCGAGTCGGTCTCACGCCGGCGAACGTAGCCGTGCTCAAGAACGGCAGGGCAAAGGCCGTTCGCTTCAGCACGCTCGAGGCGATGTGCCAGACCCTCGACTGCCAGCCGGGCGACCTGTTGGAATGGGTGGAGGACTGAGGTCTCTACTCCGACTCCGTGGCATCCGTTACCCCTCGACGCTGCCCCTCGACGCTGCGGCGGTCGAGGCGCATCGATGCCGAAGTGCAGCCCGAGGAGGCGGATCAGCAGGCACGCCCGCGCGCCGACCAGCGCGGCGGGAAGACCGCCGACGCCGAGTTCGACGGCAGCAGCGGAGTCTCGGCGCTCATCGGTCGGCGCTCGGTGGTGCGGTCACGACCCATTCTGGTACTCGCCGGGCGGGATTCCGCGCCCCGGCAGTAACACAAGCCCGCAATCGTCACCGTTCGGTGGGGAGTAGCTTGGCGCGATGATCTGGAAAACCCGCCACTTCGCCGACGTCGGGGCAATCGCCCTCGCGACGTCCATCCTGGTAACAGGATCACTCCTCGCGGGGAGCGCCCAGGCAGCGCAGCCACCGGCCGCCGTACAAAAGATCGCGCACGACAATAATCGCGTCATCCAATACGTAGCCTTGGGCGACTCCTACGCCGCAGGTCAGGGTGCCGCCCCTTATGAGGACCCCGTGTGTCTGCAGAGCCAGTCCAGCTACCCGGAACTGCTGGACGACGTCAAGCGCGTCAGGCTGCTCCGCGACGCCAGTTGCAGCGGCGCGACCATGGACGACGTGCGTCTCGAGCAGATTCCGACCATCCAGAAGAACAGGAAGATCGACCTGGTCACCCTCACGATCGGTGCCAACGACGTCATCGAAGCCACGACCGTCGCCGACGGTGGCAACGTCCTGACCATCTGCTCCGTGGGCTTGCCGGCCGACTGCAATGCTGCAATCGCCCGGGCGCTCGCTCTCCTGACCCCACCGGCACCCGCGGTGGCAAGCCCGTTCGCGCAGGAATTGACCGAGACCCTGACCGCAGTCGTCTCCGCGACGCCGAACGCGACGATCCTCGTGACCGGATACCCGCGCCTGTTCGAGACCCCGCCCCCGGAAGACCCGAGGTACGTCGCGATCGCGTCGCTGAATGCCGCGATCGACGCGCTGAACGCGACCATCGCGGCGGTTGCAGGTGAACTGAGGAACCAGTACATCGACGTGCGTTACGTGGACGTCGCCGGGGCCTTCGCCGGGCACGGCATCGGCAGTCCCGATCCGTGGATCAACCCACCGCTCGCAACCGCCACGCCCGAGGCGTTCCACCCGACAGCTGCGGGTTACGTGCAGTATGCCGCGGCGCTGAGGGCGGCACTTCACCGCTGATCGTCGACGGCCGGGTCGCGCGCATCGCCGCAGCTGCGCGCGACCCGGCGCCGCGCCCGCGTGCTGCGACGTAGGTGCCCCGCAGTTGCGCGACCCGGGCGATGCCGCGCGGTCCTTTCGCTGCCGCGGTCAAAAATTCGACCGCGGCGGTGAGAATTGGGTGCGGGATCTCGCGTGCCCGCAGTTACACGCCGCAACGAGGCGGTCGCGCCCTCCCCGGTCCCGGGGCGCCGCGCGCCGTGCGGCGCCGTCAGGCGTTCGCCGCGACGAGAACGTCGAGAGAGTCTGCGGCAAGGATGTGGTCGACGGTGATGAAGGCGAGACCGGTGACTCCCGCGAACATGCCGAGATCCGACGTGCGCAGGCGCAGGTTGCGTGTCGCCAGCGGCGACGTGCGCTGGTAGATCCGTTCCCGCACGCCGCTGAGGAGCACTTCGTCGCACTCCGACAGCTGGCCGGAGATGACGATCTGGCTGGGATTCAGGATGCTGACGAGATCGGCGACGGCATCGCCGAGCACACGTCCCGCCTGACGCACGAGACGGACGGCCTCGATATCGCCCTGCTTCACCAGGTGCACGATTCCCGAGACGTCGGCGACCGCCATGCCGAGGTCGGCGAGGTCGCGGCGCAGCGCCCAACCGCTCGCATACGCCTCGACGCACCCGACGTTGCCGCACCGGCACGGCAGGGGGGCGCGGCCGTCGTCGAGAACCGCCCGGGTGTGACCGATGTCGCCGGCCGCACCCTCGTTGCCCCGGATGATCTGACCGTTGAAGACGAGTCCGGAGCCGATGCCCGTGCCGAGCTTGAGGCTGATCAGGTTGTCGTTCTGTGCCAGCCGCGACTCGGCAACCGCGCGCGCGTTCGCATCGTTCTCGACGATGACGGGCACGTCGTAGCGGGAACTGAACCAGCCCCCGATGTCGAAACGGTCCCAGCCGGTCATGA
>JAODAY010000128.1 GCA_025463665.1 Microbacteriaceae bacterium | reverse complement strand
AGTCCTGCCGCCACGGCCTGGTCGCGCAGCAGCCACTCGCCGATGAGCTTGGACTCGCCGTAGGGCGACTGGGGGTTCTTCGGGGTGTCCTCGGTCACGAGTTCGGTCGGCGGCGTGCCGTAGACCGCGGCACTCGAGGAGAAGACGATGCGGTCGACTCCCCTGTCCTGCATCGCCCCGAGCAGCACCGCGGTTCCGGTGACGTTCTGCTCGTAGGTGTGCAGCGGGCGCTGCACGCTCACCCCCGCGTACTTGTAACCCGCCACGTGGATGACGCCCGTCACGTCGTGGTCCTCCATCGCGCGAAGCAGCAGCTCGCCGTCGAGGATTGACCCGCGCACGAAAGGCACCTCCGCCGGCACGAAGTCGCGAATGCCGGTCGAGAGGTCGTCAACGACGACGGTGCCGAGGCCCGCGTCCATGAGCGCCCGCACGACGTGCGATCCGATGTACCCAGCGCCACCCGTTACCAGCCATGTCATGCCTCAACGCTAGCGCTCGTTGGCCGCTTTCGATTCCGTCACGCCCGCCGCCGCGCGCGTCGGCACCTGGCGATAGCCGTCATGCATTGCGACGACGACGGATGCCACGGCCGCCCAGAGGCTCAGCGCACTCATCACACTCAGAAAGATCCACATGGCCGTAAATCTATAACTGGCAAGATACTGCCGACAGTGGCAGAATCGACAGCAATCGGCTTATTACTGCCACGGAGGTCGTCGTGCTGAAAAACATCGTCCTGCTCGCGATTCCCGGCACCGCGCCGTTCGAATTCGGCGTCATCTGCGAGGTGTTCGGCGTCGATCGCAGCGACACGGGCGGGCCGCAATTCGACTTCACGATAGTGACGGCCGACCCGGGTCCGGTGCAGACGAGTCTCGGGTTCGACATGATGATCGAGAACGGGCTGGATGCCGCGGCGAGCGCCGACCTCATCGCCGTTCCCGCGCACCGCATCGAGCAGGTCGACGAGCGGTACCTCGACGTCATCCGTGCGGCCGAGGCGCGCGGCGCCTGGGTGCTGAGCGTGTGCAGCGGCGCGTTCGCCCTCGCTCAGGCGGGCATCCTCGACGGGCGCCGGGCGACAACGCACTGGATGCACACCGACAGGCTCGCCGCCGAGTTTCCCGCGACATCCGTCGACCCCGACGTGCTCTTCGTCAGGGACGGCACGGTGGTCACGAGCGCCGGCACGGCGGCCGGTATCGACGCGGCGCTGCACATCGTGCGCACCGAGCTGGGAGCGGCGGCGACCAACGTGATCGCGCGCCGCATGGTGGTTCCGCCGCAGCGCGACGGCGGGCAGTCGCAGTACATCCAGTCGCCCGTGCAGCCGATCTGCGCGGACTCGTTCGCCCTCGTCGCCGACTGGATGCTCGAGAACCTCGACAAGGACCTCACGGTCGACCAGCTCGCACGCAAGGCCCTCATGTCGAGCCGCACCTTCGCCCGCCGGTTCCGCGCCGACATGGGCACGACGCCGTCGGCGTGGCTCAACCGCCAGCGCATCATCCGGGCGCAGCAGCTGCTCGAGGAGACGGAGTCATCTCTCGAGTCGATCGCACAGGGCACCGGCTTCGGCACCGCCTCGGTGATGCGGCACCACTTCCTCAAGGTTCTGCAGACGACGCCGACGGCCTACCGGCGTGCGTTCTGCGTGCGCGAGGCCGGCTGAGTCCTAGCTCGCCGCGTCGAGCTCGCCGATCAGGCTCGCGGCCGCGGGGTAGAGCGGGTCGAGTGGCTTCGCCGGATCGATCGTCATCACCAACCAGTTCGAGCCGGAGAATACGTGCAGTCGGTCGCCGACCGCGTAGGCAGCAGACGCGCCCTCGACGGTCACCGGTGTCGCTCCCGCCGCCGCTGCGACATCTTCTTCTGCCCACGCGCCGCCGGGCAGCACCGAGAGTTTGACCGACTGTTCCCCTGCGTCGTTCCAGCCGCACTGGGTCACACCCGCGCCCTCGCCTGCCCGGTAGACCCCGGGGTTCGGCTCCGCGTCTCCGCCCCACGGGTATGCGGCGGCGCCCGCCGCGCCGATCGCCGCTCCGACGAGGCCCTGCTGGTCCAGCGTCTCGCACGCGACGCCCTTCGGCCACGCGCCGTCGGCGGCGTAGGGCGCCGGCTGCTCCTCGGCCGAGACCGCAGCTGAGAATCGCGCCGACACGGCCTCGTATGCCGCCGTCGTCGCGTCCACGGTCGCCGTATGGTTGACCAGCACACCGAACAGGCTGAAGCCCTCGAGGTCGGCGCTGAACACGCACCCGTACCCCTCGGTGCACTCGGGCTCGAACTGGTCCGGTTCACCGAGCACGCTCGTCGGGAGCACGACCACGCTGAGCCACACCGAGTCTGCCGCTGGCGAATCGCCCCACACGCACCTGATCCCGCCCGCATGAGCGACAGCGATATACTCCGGGTCGCGATCCCATTCGGCCTCCAGCGGCGTAACAGTGACCCCGAAGTCGACACTGAGGTCAGCGGCGGGGACCGCGGCGCAGCTCCCGTCGAACACGCGCTCGGGTGCCGTCACCGGCGCGGGAGTCGGGCTCGCGGCGGGCGCCGAACTCGCGGACGGCGCCGGCGACGCTGTCGGCTTCGCCCCAGCCACCGGGCTCGCGGCGCAGCCGGCGATGGACGCGATGGCGAGGCTTGTGATGATCAACGTGACTCGGGGCCCGAACTGCTGAATCCTCATGACCACACAGTATGGGCGGCAGGTCATTCCTGCCGCGTGCGGCAATAACGTTATCCAAGCGGTATGGCCGCGGTCAGCCGGCCATCGCGACGAACACGGTTCCCGTGCCGCGCACGGTGAGCGCGCCCTCGTCGGCGGAGGCGTAGAGGGACTCTCCGCGAGCAAGCGTCGCGGAGGACGCGCCGGTGACCGTCACCTCGCCCGAGGTGCACAGCAGGATGGCCTGCCCCGTGGTCGGCACGAGGGTCGAGGACGCCGCGACGTCGACCACCGCGAGCGAGAAGTCCGTGACATCCGGCCGATAAATAGACACGCCCTCGCCGAGCCGCGTCGGCTCGAGGTAGGGCACGGCGACGGGTGTGAAGTCGAGAACGGAGAGGAGCTCGGGCACGTCGACGTGTTTCGGGGTGAGACCGCCGCGCAGCACGTTGTCCGAGGCCGCCATGAGTTCGATGCCGAGGCCCTCGACGTAGGCGTGGATGTTTCCCGCCGGGAGGTACAGCACCTCGCCCGCCGAGAGGCTCACGAGGTTGAGCATGAGCGAGATCACGATGCCCGGGTCGCCCGGGTAGGCGGCGGCGAGTTCGCGCAGGAGGGTGAAGTGCGCGCCGTCGAGACCGGATGCCGCGGCGACAACGACGGCGACGAGCTCCGCCACGTCCTCTCCCCCGCTCAGCAGCCACTCGAAGGTCGGGGCCAGGGAGTCGTCGTTCGACAGCCGGGCGGCGAGCCCGCTGAGTGCCGGGTCGCCCACGTCTGCGGCGAGCAACCGGGCCACAGAGGCAGACGTCTCCGACAGGGGGCGGAACCCGCAGAGCGCCCGGAAGCCGTCGGTGAGCGCGTAGATGAGCTCCGGCTTGTGGAATGCGTCTTTGTAGTTGCGGTTCGCCGCATCGAGCGGGATGCCGAGCGCGTTCTCCCGTTGGAAGCCGGAACGCGCCTGCTCCATGGTCGGGTGGGCCTGCAGCGAGAGCGGCGACGCGGCGGCGAGAACCTTGAGCAGAAACGGCAGCCGACCCTCGACGACGTCGGCGAGCGTGCCGTCGGTGTGCGCGAGGCGCGCGGGCGAACCAGCGTGCGTGCCGAGCCACAACTCGGCCTCCGGGCCGCCCGACGGCGTGCGCCCGAGCAGCTCGGCGATGGCGGTCGGGGAACCCCACGCGTAGTCGCGGGGTGTGTTGGTGATGCCTACAAACATGCAGCGGGTCCTTATCGCTCGATTGGATCAAAGTACCAACCGCCTAGGAGGGGCACCAATCGCGAGCCTAGACTTTCGGAGGATTTCGACAAGCAACGGAGCACATACATGTCATTCGAGTCACTCAGCAGCGACTTTTACGGTTTCGAGGCCACCCTCACCGATCGTGAGAAAGAGCACCTCATGGCATTGCGTGCCTACCTCGAGACCGAGGTCAAGCCCATCGTCAACGACCACTGGAACCGCGCCGAGTTTCCCCGGGAGATCATCAAGGGCCTCGCCGCCCACAACGCGACCGGCCTGGCCTGGGAGGAGACGCGCCCTTTCGAGAACTCCGCCGTCTTCCGCGGATGGGTCACCATCGAACTGGGCCGGGTGGACGCGAGCGTCAGCACCTACATCGGTGTGCAGAACGGGCTCGCGATGGGCTCCATTGCCGCGTGCGGCAGTGCGGAGCAGCGCGCGGAGTGGCTCCCGAAGATGGCCGCCGGAGACGTCGTCGGCGCATTCGGCCTCACCGAACCACTCAGCGGCAGCGACAGCGCCCAGGGGCTGCGCACTACCGCCCGTCGCGACGGCGACAACTGGGTGCTCAACGGCTCCAAGCGCTGGATCGGCAACGCTACCTTCTCCGACATCACCATCATCTGGGCGAAGGACATCGCCGACGGCCAGGTGAAGGGCTTCATCGTTCCCACGTCGACCCCGGGCTACACCGCGACGAAGATCGAGAACAAGCAGGCGCTGCGCATCGTGCAGAACGCCGACATCACGCTGCTCGACGTCACCATCCCCGACTCGCTCAAGCTCGTAAACGCCAACACCTTCAAGGACACCGCGAAGGTGCTGCGGGCAACCCGGGCGGATGTCGCGTGGGGTGCGGTCGCGACCGCTATCGGTGCCTACGAGGCCGCCGTCGAGTACGCCGGCGAGCGTGTGCAGTTCGGCAAGACGATCGGTAGCCACCAGCTCGTGCAGGATCTCCTGGTCAAGAGCCTCGGCAACATCACCGCTTCGCTCGCGATGGTGATGCGGGTGTCGGAGATGCTCGACGAGGGCACCCAGAAGGACCAGCATTCCGCCCTCGCGAAGGCCTTCACGACGAGCCGCATGCGGGAGACCGTGGCCTGGTGCCGCGAGATCTTCGGCGGCAACGGCATCGTGACCGAGTACAACGTCATGCGCTTCTTCGCCGACGCCGAGGCGATCTACTCCTACGAGGGCACGCGGGAGATGAACACCCTCATCGTCGGGCGCGCCATCACCGGCACGGCAGCGTTCGTCTGAGCCGCGGAGCACGCGGCATTTTCGCGGGGTCCGGCGTCGGTAGGGTTGTTCCATGAGAGCACTCGAGCGCGGCGGATTCCGATTCGGCATGCTCACGCTGACCCTGTTCACGGTGCTCGCCGGAGACGCCTGGCGCTATTCGATCACCTGGTTCGGTTTCGGTGCGATCACGCTGGGTGTCGCGGCGTTCTCCGTCGCGCTCCTCGTGCGCGGGCGCTCCCGGTGGAGCATCGGCGGGCTGCCCTATCCGCTGCTGGTGTTCCTCGCGTTGACCACCGCATCCATCTTCTGGTCGGCCTATCCGAGCGCGACCGCCGTCGGGCTCGTCGCCAACTGGATCACGGTGACCGCGGCGGTCGCCTTTGCCGTCAGCTTCGACTGGGCGACGATCATCCGGTCGCTCGGCCTGGCCCTGCGCATCATCCTCGGCTTGTCGATCGTGTTCGAACTGTTCGTCTCGGTGGTGCTGCGCCAGCCGCTCCTGCCGCTCTGGTACTCCTACCCGGAGGGTCCCCTCGCCAAGTCGCTCTACTGGTCGCGTGACCTGCTTCTCGACGGCGGCAAGATTCAGGGAATCGTCGGCAACTCGGCACTGCTCGGCTTCGTCGCACTGCTCGGCCTCATCGTCTTCGGGGCGCAACTCGCGCAGCGCCGCAAGCGGCTCGACTGGGTGTGGCTGGCAGTCGCCGCCTTCTGCATCTACTCCACCCGCTCGGCCACCATCACCGTGGCTCTCCTGGCCGTGCTCGTGGTCACCGGCGCCGTCCTCGCATTCCGACTCGCGCAGTCGGGTCGCGTTAGGGTGCTCCTCTACGGCGTCGTGGCTGTGGTGAGCGCGAGTCTGATCTTCGTCGGGGTCGCCTTCCGCTCCGAGCTCCTCGCCCTCATGGGCAAGGGCGACACCCTCACCGGCCGCACCGACATCTGGAACTCGGTGATCGACCTCGCCGTGCAGCGGCCCGTATTCGGCTGGGGGTGGGTGAGCTACTGGGCCCCGTGGGTCGAGCCGTTCGACGGCCTCGCGTTCGAGGGCGGCGTCAACCAGTACCAGGCGCACAACGCGTGGCTCGACCTGTGGCTGCAGGTGGGAATTGTGGGGGCGGTGGTTTTCGGCGCCCTCGTGGTGTCGACCATCGTGCGGTCGTGGTTCTTCGCCACCGACAGGCCGCAGTTCGCGCCGACCAGAGTGGGCGCGTTCACCGCCGAATCGCTCGTCCCGATCCTGATTCTCACGGCGCTCACCGTGCAGAGCCTCGTCGAGAGTCGGCTCATCATCGAATACGGACTCGTGCTGCTCGTCATCTTCGCGGTGAAGACCAAACGCGGTGAGGCGAGTTGAATACCAGGGGGCGGCCGACTCCCCGTGAGCTGGCCACGTCGTTCTTCGCCTCACCTCGACTCGCCAACGGCCTCACGACGCTGTCCGTCGCCGTCGCGGTGCTCTCCACCGCGATCGAGGCGATCATCGGCTGGCCGGGCCTCATCGCCATGACCACGGCGCTCGTCGTTCTGGCCGCCCTGTCCCTCGTCGCCCGCCGCGAGAGCATCGACTGGCACGGCCTCCTGCCCATTTCGCTTCTCGCCTTCATCGGCTGGCTCGGCCTGTCTATCTTTTGGAGCCAGTACCAGTGGGCGACCCTCGGTGCGATTGCCTACTTCGTCGCCTTCACCGCTCTTGGGCTCTACATCGCCCTGATGCGCGACACGATCCAAATCGTCCGCTCGTTCGGCGACATGCTCCGATTCGTGCTCGTCGCCTCGCTCGCCCTGGAGATCTTCTCCGGCCTGCTCATCGATACCCCGCTGACGTTCCTCGGCGTGCAGGCGAACCTCGCGGCGGGCGGTCCGATCCAGGGCCTCCTCGGCACGCGCAACCAGTTGGGAATCGTCGCGCTCATCGCCGCAGTGACTTTCGGCACCGAACTGCGCACCAAGTCCATTCGTCCCGGCGTCGCGATCGCGTCGCTCGGTCTCGCCGCGGTGATGATGGGTTTCTCGCGGTCGGCGCTCATCGGCGGGGTCATCGTCGTCCTCGCCGCCGCGGGACTGGCCCTCTACGTGCTTCGGCGGGTCGCCCCGGAACACCGCACCATGGCCCAGCTCTCGCTGCTCGTCGTCGCGGCAGTCCTCGCCCTCGGCGCATGGCTGTTCCGCACGCGCATCGTCAGCCTCTCCAACGCGGGTGGCGACCTCGACTACCGTCTCGCGCTGTGGCGGCAGATGACGGCGTTCATCGGGTTCAACCCGCTCGAGGGCTGGGGCTGGATCGGCTACTGGCGCTCCGAACTGCTGCCGTTCCCCGCATTCGCGCTCTCCGAGGAACGGGTGCCCATCTCGGCGCTCAACGCCTACCTCGACGTCTGGTTCCAGCTCGGGCTCGTCGGTGCCGCGATCTTCGTCGGCCTCGTCGGACTGGCTTTCGTGCGCTCGTGGTTGCTGGCGGGCCAGCGCCGCAGCATCGTCTACGCGTGGCCCGCGCTCGTGCTCGTCGTGCTGCTCACGAGCGCGCTGTTCGAGAGCTCGCTGCTCGTCGAGTACGGCTGGCTGACCTTCGTCGTGTGCTGCGTCAAGGCCTCGCGTGAACTGAGCTGGCGCAAGGCCTTCGAACGGCCGCTCGAGCAGGAACCACTCGACTGACGACTATTCGCGCGTTGCGAGAGCCCAGATGTGGCGCCGGTCCGACCGCAGGAAGGTCACCTGCCCGTGCTCGGTGCCCAGTCGCCGCAGTGTCCCGACCGACACGCGGGAGCCGCGCCAGGCGCGGTCGAAGGTGCGGCGCCCGCGCACGCGGTGCGCGAGATGCCCGGCCCAGTCGAGAAGGCGTGGCACGAGGCCGGAGCGACGGAATTGAACGTAGACCCAGCCGCCCGGCTTCACGACGCGGATCGCCTCGGCGAAGTATCGTGCCTGGGCCTCCGCGGTCGGCACGTGCTGCATCGTGATGTAGGAGAACACGGCGTCGACGGACTCCGAGTCGAGCGGCAGGTCCCCGTCCCCGCTGAGCTCGATGAAGGTGACCCCGGGAAAACCGGTGAGGTTCGCGCGGGCACGGCTGAGCATCTCGCCGCTCACGTCGGTGGCGACGACGGATCCGGCCAGCGCGGCGAGACGCCGCGTCATCCGCCCAGCACCACTGCCGATCTCGACGACCGTGTCGGTTGGACTCAACGACAGGCCCGCACGGGCGAGGAAGACGTCGACCTCGCGGTCGCCGGACGCGAAGAACTCCTCGCTCTCGCTCGTGAACCCCGTGGCGATGTACCACGCGGCGTTTTCTCGGGCGGCGGTGTTCCAGAAGGACTTCGACGTCGACAGTTTTGTCATGCCCCCTGTTTATCAGAGTGACGCGGCCGAGCGGACCATGTGACGACTCCACACGACGACAGGGCCCGTCCAGATTGCCCCCGGTAGAGTTCCCGGTAGCTCATTCACCACGTGTCCCTTCATCGTTCGCCGGAGACTAAGCCTCATGCAATCAGTGCACTTGCGTTCCACAACCTCGCCACGCGTCTCGGTGATCGTGCTCGCCTGGCGGCAGACCGAACGCCTCATCGACTGCCTCGCGGCACTGTCGTTGTCGCAGGGCGCGCC
>JAODAY010000126.1 GCA_025463665.1 Microbacteriaceae bacterium | reverse complement strand
CCATGACGGCGTACTCCACCGTCACGGTTGCCGGCGCGCGTGCGCAACCGACCGACACGGCCGCCGCGGTGACGGTGTCGGAGTAGAGGATAGTCCCCGTGAGCGTCGTCGCCGTGTCGACGCCGTCGACGGTCGCGTACTCTCCGATTGTAAGCGTCGCCTTCTGGCTGTACTCGAAGGCGTCGACCGCGAGCACGCCGCCCGTCGCCGCGTTCATGCAGTCGATCGCGCCGGTCATCGTGTACTCGAGTCCGCCGTTCACCTGCGTGAACGCTGCTGTCTCCCGCCCCTCGAGCGTGGTGCCGCTCGAGACGGTGCCCGCGCACAACGGCTCGCCGCAGGACTCGCGCACGAGCGCCATGTATCGCACCGACTCGGCGCCCACGGCACGGGCCGGGTTGCTCGCGTCGTCGCTCGACACGACGGTGCGGGTGACCACCCATTCGCCGTCGAGGATCGCCTGGTGTGGCACCGTCGCCGCGGCATCCGTCGTCGGGGTCTTGGGCTCATCGCTCGGCGTGCACGCGACGAGGCCGAGAACCGACGCCGAGGCGACAAGGAGAGCGATCACACGACTGTGGAACATGGGGAGATTACGACCGATCAGTCGCGCGACTGGGAGCTGGACTCCGACCGCAGGCTGTCACTCAGCTGATCGTCGTCGGGCAGCGGGCGTGCGACGGGGATCTTGATGCCGAGCACCTGGGCCACGAGGTCGCGCGCGATCTCCTGCGGGGTGAGGCCGACGCGCGCCATGATCTGGTCGCGCGTACCGTGGTCGAGGAACTCGTCGGGGAGCCCGAGTTCGGTCACGGCGGTGTCGACGCCCGCGGCGCGCAGGTCCTGCCGGATGCGCGTGCCGATGCCCGCGACGCGCACTCCATCTTCGATGGAGACGACGATGCGGTGCTCGGCGGAGAGGTCGACGATGCTGCGCGGCACCGGCACGACCCAGCGCGGGTCGACGACGGTCGCGCCGATGCCCTGCGCCGCGAGTCGCTCGGCGACCTGCAGACCGAGTTTCGCCATGGGGCCGACGGTGATGACGAGTACGTCTTTAGTCTCTGCCTCACGCAGCACGTCGACACCGTCGGTGGTGCGGCGGAGCGCCTGGATCTCGTTGCCGACGGTGCCCTTGGAGAACCGCACGACAGTCGGTCCGTCGGAGACCGCGACGGCTTCGCCGAGCTCCTCCCTCAGGCGCGTGGCGTCGCGGGGGGCCGCTATACGGATGTTCGGGATGACCTGGAGGATCGCGAGATCCCACATGCCGTGGTGGCTCGGTCCGTCTGGCCCGGTCACGCCGGCGCGGTCGAGCACGAAGGTGACGCCGGCCTTGTGCAGCGCGACATCCATGAGCACCTGGTCGAAGGCGCGGTTGATGAACGTCGCATACAGGGCGACGACCGGATGCAGCCCGCCGAACGCGAGCCCGGCGGCACTGGCCACGGCGTGCTGCTCGGCGATGCCGACATCGAGTACCCGCTCCGGGAACTTCTCCTGGAACTTGTGCAGTCCGGTCGGCCGCAGCATGGCGGCGGTGATGCCCACGATGGTGGTGTCGCGCGAGGCGAGCTCCACGATCTCGTCGGCGAAGACCGAGGTCCAGGAGGGGCGGCTCGACACCTCGGTCGGCTCCCCTGTCTCGGGGTCGATCTGGCCGACGGCGTGGAACTGGTCGGCCGTGTCGGCGAGGGCTGGCTCGTAGCCGCGACCCTTCTCGGTGATGGCATGCACAATCACGGGAGCGCCATAGTTCTTGGCCTGCCGCAGCGCCTCCTCCATCGCCATGACGTCGTGACCGTGGATGGGGCCGATGTACTTGATGTCGAGGTTGGAGTAGAGCGCCTCGTTGTTGGTGAAGCGGCTGAGGAACCCGTGGGTGCCGCCGCGGATGCCGCGGAACAGCGCACGGCCGGGGTGCCCGAACTTGTTGAACAGCGCCTCGGAGGTGCGGTGCATCTCGCGGTAGGAGCGCCTCGTGCGCACGTCATTGAGGAAGTGCGCCATGCCGCCGATGGTCGGCGCGTAGGAACGGCCGTTGTCGTTGACCACGATCACCAGATTGCGCGAATTGTCGTCGCTGATGTTGTTGAGGGCCTCCCACGTCATGCCGCCCGTGAGGGCACCGTCTCCGACGACGGCGACGACGTGCCGGTCCGCCTGCCCGGTCATCGTGAAGGAGCGGGAGATGCCGTCTGCCCACGACAGCGAACT
This sequence comes from Microbacteriaceae bacterium, assembly GCA_025463665.1. Taxonomy (GTDB): domain Bacteria; phylum Actinomycetota; class Actinomycetes; order Actinomycetales; family Microbacteriaceae; genus Conyzicola. The sequence continues at coordinate 783 of JAODAY010000126.1, read as the reverse complement.
CGAGGCGTGCGAGCTCTCGACGATGTCGTGCGGCGACTCGGAGCGCTGCGGGTATCCCGCGAGTCCGCCCTCGAGGCGCAGCTTGCTGAAGTCCTGCCTGCCAGTCAGCAGCTTGTGCACGTAGGTCTGGTGACCCGTATCGAAGACCATCGCGTCGCGGGGCGAGTCGAAGACCCGATGCATGGCGATCGTGAGCTCGACGACACCCAGGTTGGGGCCGAGGTGGCCGCCGGTCTTCGACACCTCGGCGACGAGGAAGAGCCTGATCTCGGAGGCGAGTTCGACCAGTTGCGTGGCGGTCAACCGATCGAGGTCGCGCGGACCGGTGATGTTCTCGAGCAGGGCCATTCTTCGACCCTAGACTAACCCCGAGGCCGAAGCCTCAGGGTTGGCCGAGCGTCGCAGAATCGATACGGCAGGTCGCACTCTAGACCAGCGAACGCAACACGTACTGCAGGATGCCGCCGTTGCGGTAGTAGTCCGCCTCACCGGGGGTGTCGATGCGCACGACGGCGTCGAACTCGATCGGCTGCTTGCCCTCGGGCGAGTCGGCGGTCGGCTCGGCGACGACGTGCACCGTGCGCGGCGTGCGCCCCTCGTTGAGCTCCTCGATCCCGGAGATCGAGATCCGCTCCGTGCCGTCGAGGCCGAGGCTCGCCCAGCTCTCCCCCGCAGGGAACTGCAGGGGCAGCACGCCCATGCCGATCAAGTTGGAGCGGTGGATGCGCTCGAAGCTCTCCGTGATCACCGCGCGGACACCGAGGAGGCTCGTGCCCTTCGCGG
>JAODAY010000019.1 GCA_025463665.1 Microbacteriaceae bacterium | reverse complement strand
ATCTCCTCCTTGCGCACCTGCTCGTTCACCTGCTGCTGCTCGGTCACCGTCTCCTTGTCCAGTCGAACGCGCTCCACGGGAACGGTTTCCTTGTCGACCACGACCCGCTCCTCGGTAAGGGTCACCTCGTGCTCTTCCTCGCTGATGTCAGGGCCGCTCGTCGCATCGCCGATGTTCGCGTCGGTGATCGGCTCACGCTCGAGACGGACCTCCTCGCGGGTCACAGGCACGGTCACGCTCTGGTTCTCCGTCACGACGTACTTGCGCAGGCGCGCCCGGCCGGTCTGCACGCTCTCGGTGCCGACGTGCAGACGTTCCTCCGAGCGGGTCATCGCGTCATCAGTGGTCGGCCCAGAGGTGTCGTACCCGGGGCCGCCCCGTGCTCCGGTACCGGCTCCAGCGTCGGTGTCGGTGTCGGTGTCGGTGTCGGCGTAGGTTCCCTCTCTGCGGTGATCGGTGTCGACGTACGTTCCGCCGACCTGCGTGTCGGTGTCCGCGTACGTCCCGTCGGTGCGGCCGTCGGTGTCGTAGGAGGACCCCATGCTGTAGTAGTCGTAGAGCCGGCGTTCGTCTTCAGGGCTGAGCTCGCCGTCGGCGTCGACGCGAGGGGCATCCTTGACGAACGCCTTGTCGTAGTTCACGACAAGCTGGTCATCACGCACGTTGGCGTCATGCAGGGGAACGAACGACTCCGAGGTGCCGAAGAGTCCCGTGTTCACGCTCACCCAGTTCGGCTCGCCGGTAGTGGTGTCAACGTAGATCTGACCAGCCGAACCGACCTTGTCGCCGTCCTTGTCGATGACCTTGGCGCCGATGAGACCGGGAAGATTATTCGTGTCGATCATGGGTACTGCCTTTCATTTCGGATGTAGCCGGTGGATTGTGGTCAGCGGCCGAGGCCGGCGCGATCGACCTTGCGGTGGAATCGCATGCCCGCGAGGCCACCGAGCACGGCACCGCCGAGGCTCACGAGTGCCACGACGATCGCCGTGATGATGCTGCCCGCGGTGAGGTCCCCCTCGGAGATGGGCACGCGAGGAAAGCTGTTGAGATTTCCCAGAATGTTGAATTGGCTCCCGGCGACCGCCGCGAGGACGGCCACCACGATGGCGATGACGACGGCCCACAGCCACACGGCCAGACCTTGCTTGGCGCCGTCGAATCGCGCCATTCTGCCGGCAACGTAGCCGCCGCAGAAGTAGCTGACGAAGATGACAACGACGAGGGCGACGGCGCCGACGATGCCCACGGTTTCGGGGCTGTCGGCGGCGGCGTCCGCCGCGGCGTCCACGTTGGCCTGCGAGCCGAGGCCGATAGCGGCTCCCGTTGCGGCGACCAGGGCGGTGAGGAGTACTGCGGTACCGGTCGCGGTCAGCCAGCCGAAAAAGGCGGAGCCGAACTTGATGCCACCGAACTGTTCCTTCTCGCGTTCGACGACGGTGTTGCGCAGGCTGTCCCTCTGGTTGACCGGAACGGACCCGTCCGCGGCTCTCGCGCGATCCGCGTTCACCGCGGCATCCCGCGAAGGGTCGTCTGAACTTGGCATGGCATCTCCTTGGGGTTCGCGCCAAGGCATGAACCGACCTTGGCACCGTTGTTGTTCCTCGACGTTAAGCCGCCCGAACTGATTGAGGAAAAGGATTGACGCGCTCGTAGCGGACAGGTAATTTGCCCCTCGAATGGGGGCGATGAACTGGCGCCCGCCCGGGTATCGCGGTCAACTCCCGGCACGCGTGGAGTGCGCTGTCGTAACGTGGATCCTTATCGACGCGCCAAACGAAAGTTGCCGATCATCGCTCTGTCCATCTCCGTGGTAATCCCCGTCAAAGACGACGCCGAGCACTTGCGCCGGTGTCTGGCGCAGCTCGCGCTCCAGACGCGTCTGCCCAACGAAATCGTTATCGTCGACAATGGCTCCGTGGATGACAGCGCCGCCGTGGCGATCGGGTGGGGCGCCCGCGTCGTCGACCGTCCCGGGGGCGGTATTCCCGCCGCGAGCGCGGCCGGGTACGACGCTGCCCGGGGTGATGTGATTGCCCGCCTCGACGCCGACTGCCTGCCTGCCGTGGACTGGCTCGACCGCATCGAACGCGCGTTCACGGCCGACAGTGGCCTGACGGCCGTGACGGGCGGCGCCTACTTCATCGATGGCCCTCGCCCGATCAGGGCGGCGCTCATCGTGCTCTACCTCGGCAGCTACTTCGTGTCGGTGGGAAGCGCGCTCGGCCACGTTCCGCTGTTCGGGTCGAACTTCGCCATGAGGCGATCGGCCTGGCTAGAGGCAAGGGACAGCATGCACAGCAACGACCCGGTCGTGCACGACGACATGGACCTCTCGATGCACCTCGGCCCGACGCGGCGGATCCGCTTCGACCGGAACCTCTCGATGGGGATCTCGATAAGACCGTTCTTCAGCGCGAGGGGGTTTCTCTACCGCTTCAAACGGGGTTTCCACTCGATACTGATTCACTGGCCGGAGGAATTCCCCTGGCTGCGCTGGTACCGGCGATTCACGGCGCCTCGGCGTTAGGACGCCTGCCACCAGGTATCGGTCGGGGTGACAGGCAGGTGGCGCTTGTGCCTGGTGGACTGGTAGCGCGCGACGATGGCATCGGCCACGGCATCATCCACGTCCCTTCCCTCGAGGAACGCGTCGATATCGGCGTAGCTGAGGCCCAGGTTGGCCTCGTCCGTCTGCCCGGGGGTGTCGTCGAGCAGGTCTGCCGTGGGCGGTTTGAGATACAGCCGCGCCGGGGCGTCGAGTGACTCCAGGAGCGCACGCCCCTGCCCCTTGGTCAGCCCGGAGAGCGGCAGCACGTCGGCTCCCCCGTCACCGAACTTGGTGAAGAAGCCGGTGACCGCTTCTGCCGCGTGGTCCGTGCCCACGACGAGCAGCCGTGCGTCGCCCGCAATCGCATACTGCGCGACCATTCGCAGCCTGGCCTTGGTGTTGCCCTTGCTGAAGTCGCTGATCGGCCGACCGACCGCATCACCGTATTCGGCCGAGACGCCGTCG
>JAODAY010000004.1 GCA_025463665.1 Microbacteriaceae bacterium | reverse complement strand
AAGATCTCGAAGACCCTCGTCAAGATTCGCGAGGAGGGCGGCGCCGTCGCCCTCGGGCGCGTATTGACCCTCGTCATCTCGACCAGACTCGGCGACGAAGAAGAAGCCATCGAGGCGGCGAACGACGCGTCGCGTGAACACCCGATGCGCGTCATCGTGATTTCGACGGGCCTGCAGGATGCACCGGGAGAGGTGTCGCGCATCGACGCCCAGATCCGTGTCGGCGGTGACGCCGGCGCGAGCGAGGTTGTCGTCGTGCGCGCCTACGGCGACACCGCATCGGACCAGGAAGGGCTCGTCACCGGGCTCCTGCTGCCCGACGCTCCCGTCGTCGTGTGGTGGCCAGGCGAGGCCCCGGACAATGCGTCACAGTCCCCACTCGGCGTCATCGCCCAGCGTCGCATCACCGATGCCGCATCGAGCCCGAACCCGGCCGCGGCGCTGGTCAAGGTCGCCTCGACCTACGCCCCCGGCGACACGGACTTCGCGTGGACCCGCCTGACCCTGTGGCGCGCCCAGCTCGCCGCCGTGCTCGACCAGCCGCCGTACGAGCCCGTGACGGGCGTCACCGTGCACGGCGCGGCCGACTCCCCCTCGACGGTGCTCCTCGCCGCGTGGCTGCAACTCCAGCTGCAGATCGACGTGCACCTCGAGGTGAGCAATAAGGCTCACGGCTCGAGCGGGATACAGGGCGTCGTTCTCGAACGCGCGAGTGGACCCATCGAGCTCGAGCGCACCCACGTGAACGTGGCGACGCTCGTGCAGCCGAACCAGCCGACGCACGACATCTCGCTGCCCCGCAGGAGCCTGCGCGAGTGCCTCGCAGAAGAGCTCCGCAGACTCGACCCCGATTCGCTGTTCGGAGACGTCATCCGCAGTGGTCTCGGCAGGCTCGGCAGGGTAACCCCGCACCTGCACACCGATAGCATTGCGGCACTGACAGTCGACGCAGAAACAGGAGTGGCCAGCTGATGCCCATTGGACGACGAGTTCTCGTACATCCGGACAAGCCCGCACTCGCGGCATCCGTGGCCGCCCGATTCCTCACCAAGATGGTGGACCTCCTCGACGAGTTCGACGAGGCTACCGTTGTTCTCACGGGAGGGTCGATGGGCATCGGCGTGCTCAGCGCCATCAACGAGTCGCCCGCCCGCGACACGATGGACTGGTCGCGTGTGCACTTCTGGTGGGGCGACGAGCGGTGGCTTCCCCGCGGAGACGCCGAGCGCAACGAGACCCAGGCCCGCGAGGCCCTGCTCGACCACGTGAGGATTGACGAGTCCAAGGTGCACCCGTTTCCCGCGTCAGATGAGGGCATCGATCTGGATGCCGCGGCGGAATTCTACGCGGTCGAACTCGCCGCGCACGCGGTCGAGGGCACCGCGCTCCCCCGGTTCGACATCACCTTCCTCGGTGTCGGCCCCGACGGCCACATCGCGTCGCTGTTTCCAGAGCAGGAGGGCATCAGCGAGACCGTCGCCACCGTCGTCGCCGTGCGCAACGCCCCGAAGCCCCCGCCCGAGCGTCTCTCGCTTACGCTTCCGGTAATCAACTCCTCGACGCGCATCTGGCTCGTTCTAGCCGGGGCAGACAAGGCCTCTCCGCTCGGGCTCAGCCTCGCCGGCGCGAGCGTCATCGAGGTTCCCGCGGCCGGTGTCGAGGGACGCCGCAGCACCCTCTACTATGTCGACGCCGAGGCGACCGCCGAGGTGCCGGAGAACCTCACCACCACCGAGATCTTCTGGACTGCGGCCGACGCGGACTAGACAGCAGGCAGACCTGTTCAGGAAACGTCGCTTGACGTCCCACGACGGGCTCGCAACTGCGACAGCGCGTCGCCGAGGAGCGACTCCGCCTCTTCCTCGGTGCGACGCTCCTTCACGTAGGCGAGATGCGTCTTGTACGGCTCGAGCTTCGCCACTGACGGGGGGTTCTCCTTGTCACGACCGGCGGGCAGACCGCTCTGCGGGGAGTCGATGGTCAGCGGGATTTCGTCGTCGGGCAGATTGGCGGCGAAGTGCCGCACCGTCTCGTTGCCGAGTTCGTCCCAGTACGAGACCTGCATGCGCTCCGCGTGATACCCACGGTCCTGTTCGCCCATCGGTCCTGCGCCAACGCGAGAACCTCGGATTGCACTACCCCCTGAAGCCACGGTGCCCCTTCTTTCCTAAAGAGAGTTATTGACCGTCGAATTTGGTGATGAGGCCAAGAACGACGATGGACGTGATCCACACTAGGGCCAGGATCACGGTGATGCGATTGAGGTTGCGTTCGGCAACGCCGGACGCACCGAGGTTCGACGTCACGCCTCCGCCGAACATGTCGGAAAGCCCTCCGCCGCGACCGCGGTGAAGGAGGATGAGAAGCGTCAACAGCAGACTCGTGATACCGAGAATAACTTGCAACGCGACCTGGAGAATGTCCACGGCTAACCTTTCGAAGCGGCCCGGTGGGCCTCAAGTAGTATAACTTCGCTCGGGCGCATGTCACGTGCACCCCTTGTGTGTCAAGCAGTGGCGGACTAGGTGCCCACGTGCTGCTGGAATCGCGAGATACTTGCGAATTCCTCGACATCGAGGCTCGCGCCACCGACGAGCGCACCATCCACATTGGGCTCGCGCATGAAGCCCGCGATGTTTGCGGCCTTGACGGAGCCCCCATAGAGAATGCGGGTCGCCGCAGCGACATCCTCGCCGAGCATCTCGACGAGCAGCTCGCGCAGCTTCGCGGCCACCTGTTCGGCTTGCTCGGGCGTTGCCGCCTGGCCGGATCCGATGGCCCAGACGGGTTCGTAGGCGACGACGATGTCGATCGCACCGCTGACGTTCGCGAGCGCCCCACGCAGCTGGGCGACGGGAACGGCGCTCGGACCGTGCTTCTCGAGGTCATCCGCGGTCTCGCCGACACAGATCACGGGAACAAGATCGTGGCGCAACGCGGCCTCCACTTTTGCGGCGACCACCTCGTCGGTCTCGTTGTGCATCGTGCGTCGCTCGGAGTGCCCGATGAGGACGTACTCGCAGTCGAGGGCCTTGAGGAAGGCGCCGGAGATCTCTCCCGTGTAGGCGCCGGAGTCGCGGGCCGACAGATCCTGACCGCCGAACGCGAGCGTGAGCTTGTCGGCAGAGATGAGCGTCTGCACGGAGCGAAGATCGGTGAACGGCGGGAACACGGCGACCTCGGCTGTGCCGAAGTCGTGCCGGGCGTCCTTGAGGCTCCACGCGAGCTTCTGCACAAACGCGATCGACTGCAGGTGGTCGAGGTTCATCTTCCAGTTGCCGGCGATGAGCGGAATCCGCTTCTTCGCCGTGCCGGGTGCTACTGCCATCCGAGTACCTCCAGTCCAGGCAGGTGCTTACCCTCGAGAAACTCGAGGCTCGCTCCCCCACCCGTAGAAATGTGACCAAACCGGTCGTCTGCAAAGCCGAACGCACGAACGGCGGCCGCGGAATCGCCGCCTCCGACTACACCCAGCGCGGTGCCGTTGATGTCAGCGAGAGCGGATGCCACGGCCTTCGTGCCCGCCGCGAAGGGCTCGAGCTCGAAAACGCCCATGGGGCCGTTCCAGAAGACTGTTTTCGATGCGGCGATGACCTCGGCGAACCGTGCGGCCGTCTCCGGACCGATGTCGAGCCCGAGGCCCGAGGCACCGAACGCCGTCTCCTCGATGGAGTCAGCCGCCGTCGTCACGAAGTCGGCGTCGGCACCGAATTTCGATGCAACCACGATGTCGGTCGGCAGGACGATCTCCACACCGAGCTCCTCGGCCTGGGCCAGATAACCCCTGACCGCGTCGAGCTGATCGGTCTCGAGCAGGCTCGATCCGACCGTGTGGCCGAGCGCGGCGAGAAAGGTGAAGACCATTCCTCCGCCGACGAGCAGCGTATTGACTTTGGGCAGCAGCGCACCGATCACGGCGAGCTTGTCCGAGACCTTGGAGCCGCCGAGAACGACCGTGTACGGCTGCTCGGGGGTGCGGGTGAGGCGCTCGAGAACCTCGAGCTCGGCCTGGATCAGCAGGCCTGCTGCGCTTGGGAGCAACTCCGCAACCTCATAGACACTCGCCTGTTTGCGGTGCACGACCCCGAAGCCGTCCGAGACGAACGCGTCGGCGTAGCGCCCCAGCCTCCCCGCGAACTCACGGCGCTCGGCATCGTCTTTGCTGGTCTCGCCCGGGTTGAACCTCAGGTTCTCGAGCAGCACGACGTCGCCGTCGCCGAGACCCGCGACCGCGTCATCCGCCGACTGGCCGACTGTGTCGCTCGCGAACACGACGCTCGTGCCCAGCAGCTCGCCGAGTCGCGTGGCGACCGGGGCGAGGCTGTACTTGGCGTCCGGCGCGCCGTCGGGCCGCCCGAGGTGGGAGATCACGATGACGCGAGCGCCGGAGGTGGTGAGCGCGGTGAGCGTCGGGACCGAGGCACGAATGCGCCCGTCGTCCGTGATCGTTCCGTCTTTCAACGGAACATTGAGATCACAGCGAACGAGTACAGTCTTGCCCCGAAGGTCACCGAGGCTCTCTAGTGTGCGAAACGACACAGTCAGGTAGTCCAGTTCTTTCGGCGGTTAGAGGCGCTCGGCGACATACACCGTCACGTCGACGAGGCGGTTGGAGTAACCCCACTCGTTGTCGTACCACGAGGCCACCTTGACCTGATCGCCGATGACCTTGGTGAGGCCGGAGTCGAAGATCGACGAGTGCGGGTCGCCCTGGATGTCGCTCGAGACGATCGGGTCCTCGGTGTAGCTGAGGCTGCCCTTGAGCGGCCCCTCGGCTGCTGCCTTGTATGCCGCGTTGACCTCGGCGACCGTGACCGGACGCGACGCAGTCAGCGTGAGGTCGGTGATCGAGCCGGTGATCACGGGAACGCGCAGGGCGTAGCCGTCG
>JAODAY010000077.1 GCA_025463665.1 Microbacteriaceae bacterium | reverse complement strand
GGTCGCATAACCGGCTACAGCGGCGGCAACGGCATTCCGACCAAGGCGTGGCTGCTCGACCACGAGGGAATCGTGCACCGCACCGTGCGGACCGTCGCGTGAGCGTTGTCCCGTCGGGCGCGCCCGGGCCCAGCGTCATCACGGGTGACGACGGTGTGCAGCGATGCGCGTGGGCAGCGTCAGACGCCGAGTACGCGCGGTATCACGACGAGGAGTGGGGCACCCCGCTGCACGGCGACCGGGCGCTGTTCGAGAAGCTGAGCCTCGAGGGTTTCCAGGCCGGGCTGTCGTGGATCACCATCCTGCGGCGCCGCGACGCCTTCCGTGCGGCCTTTCACGACTTCGACATCGAACGCGTCGCTGCGATGTCCGACGAGGAGCAGCAGGCGCTCATGCTCAATCCCGCGATCATCCGCAATCGTGCCAAGATCGTCGCCACGGTGGGCAACGCGCGCGTCACGCTGGCCCTGCAGCGCCAGGCACCGAGTGTCGTCGACGACGACGCGCTAGACCGCCTCATCTGGGGCTTCGCTCCCCCGCGGCGGCACGGTCCACTCGCGACGCTCGCCGATGTGCCCGCGATCACGCCAGAATCCACCGCGCTGAGCGCGGCGCTGCGTTCGCTCGGCTACCGCTTCGTCGGCCCGACTACGCTCTACGCCCTCATGCAGTCGAGCGGCATGGTCGACGATCACGTCGCGGGGTGCGCACGGGCCGCCACAGCCGTGACGGCACCGGCGAGCTGACCGGACGGTTCAACCCGTACACACGGTCGAGTCCCAGAAAACCACACCGGCTCCGGCCCGCCGGGATCAGACGATGAGTTCGAGCTCGCCCTGCTTGCCATGCTGCAGGCGGATGCCGCTGGCCCCAGCCCACTCGAGCAGCGAGCCGACCGTCGGGTGGTCCAGCCCCGCGGCGGCGAGCTCGCGCACGAACTCGCCCTTGCCCTTCTTGTTGAAGTGCGTCAGCGCCTTCTTCTGTCCCGTCGCGGACTCCGAGACAACGCGCAGGTACACCGAGCCCTCCCTGACCGGGGCGGGGCCGAGGGCGGCGTACGACTCGGAGCGCAGGTCGAGAATGACGCCGGGCTGAGCCGCGAGCACGGGGGCGAGCGCGGCACGCCAGTGCTTCTTGAGAGACAAGCCCGGCAGCCGCGAGTCATGAGACAGGCGGTAGGCGGGGATCAGGTCGCCGCCACGCACGAGACCGAACAGGGCGGAGCCAACGAGAACGTGCTCGCCGAGCCAGGCGCGAGCCGTGGCATCCAACGTCGGCGTGTCCAGGCCGTCGTAGAGCACACCGGTGTAGCGCTCGATCGCCGGCATCGTGGGCGACGTGGTCACGACGCGATTGCGGTCGATCTCGAAGCGCTGCGTCGGTCCGAGGCCGAGGGCGCCCGTCGCGACCGAGAGATTGCGGGAGAGCTTCTTCAGCGCGGCCAGCGCGGCGGCCCGCGCCGGAGTCAACTCGGGGAATGACAGCGCCCGGAGTTCGAGGCGGGAGCCCTCGGTGCCGCCGTCACGCTTGGTCTCCGACGGGGGCAGGATCACGCGCATCAGGGCTACGACGACGGGATCGGCTGCGGACGACGGGTGAGGAACTCGAGGGCACGTTCGACCAGCATGTCGAGCGGCTCGACAGTGTCGAGTTCGATGCGTTCGACGGCGGCACTCGGCCCGGACCACTCCGTGTACTCGTCGAGGCTCTGCTCGACCGCGTGCCAGGTGGGCTCGACCAGGTGCGGGAGCTGACGTTCACGCTCTTCGAGTCGGCGCTTGTGCAGCGCCGTGTCGGAGCAGGTCACCTCGATGAACTTCACCGTCTGCTCGGTGCGGGAGCCGAGGGAGACCCACTGCTCGCGGGCCGGGTTCACGGCGTTCACGGCGTCGACGATCAGGCCGCCGCCGGCGCGGATGATCGACTCCGCGAGGGCCTCGGCGACGAGGTACGCCGCCAGGCCGGTCGGCTGATCCGACTCGATGCCGGCGCGGAGTATGGCGGACTCGATCGGATCCACAGAGACCACCGGCACGAGCAGTCTCTGGCCGATCAGCTCGGCGATGGCCGATTTTCCGGTACCCGGAAGACCGGCCATCACCACTAGCATTTGATTAGACCAGTTCGGCGTTGCGCGCCACGATCGTGACCGTGTCGTGCTCGACAGACAGGAATCCGTCTTCGGCCTTCGCACGAATGACCGACCCGTCGAGGTTCGTCACCCGCACCTCACCGGCGGCGAGGATCGCGAGAATGGGTTCGTGACCGGGGAGGATGCCGATCTCGCCCTCGGTGGTTCTCGCGACGATCTGCTTCGCCATTCCAGACCACACCTCGTTGGCAGCGGAGACGACGCTGACTGTGAGGTCGGCCATTATTAGCGGTTCTCCTTCTGGATCTTCGCCCACTGCTCTTCGACGTCGTTGATTCCACCGACGTTGAAGAACGCCTGCTCGGCAACGTGGTCGAACTCGCCCTTGGAGATCGCGTCGAACGCCTCGATGGTGTCCTTGAGCGGAACCGTGGAACCCTCCACACCGGTGAACTTCTTCGCCATGTAGGTGTTCTGCGAGAGGAACTGCTCGATGCGGCGTGCGCGCGACACGGTGATCTTGTCCTCCTCGGAGAGCTCGTCAACACCGAGGATCGCGATGATCTCCTGGAGTTCCTTGTTCTTCTGGAGGATCGCCTTGACGGTGGTGGCCACACGGTAGTGGTCCTCGCCCAGGTAGCGGGGGTCGAGGATGCG
>JAODAY010000356.1 GCA_025463665.1 Microbacteriaceae bacterium | reverse complement strand
ATTGGGCCGACGGGAGTCGCGAGGAGCGCATGCGCGCGGTTCGCGAGGTCGACCTGGCCGTGCTCAACCGACGCTTCGCCCGGTGGCAGACGGACTGACGCTCGCAATACATTCTTTGGTTATATAGTTGTGCTAAGTTAGTCGCATGACTGCGAACAACGCCACGCTCATCACCGAGCTCATCTCCGCGACCAACCGCGTCACGCGCATGGCGGGGCGTCTCGCCACTGAGCCGCGAAACTCCACGAACTACCGCACGCTGGGACTGCTCCGGCAGTTCGGTCCGTCGCGCATCGGCGAAATCGCTGCGCACGAGCGGATCAGCCAGCCGGGAGCGACGAAGATCGTCGCCAGCCTCGAGGCCGAAGGCCTCGTCGCGCGCGAGAACGACCCGGCCGACGGGCGAGCCTCGGTGATCACGATCACGCCGCTCGGCCTCGCCGCCCTGGAGAGCTGGATGAACGAGCTCGCCGACATTCTTCTCCCCCGCGTCGGCCCCCTCTCCGACGATGACCGCGCGGCGATCGCGCGAACGATCGCCCTTCTCGAATTCAGCCTGAAACCCCAAAGGAACACCAGTAAGTGAATGCAGCATCACCCGATAAGGGATCAATCCTCAAGCAGCCGCGGGCGGTGTGGGCTCTCGCCTTCGCGTCGGTGATCGCGTTCATGGGCATCGGCCTGGTTGGGCCGATCCTCCCGTCGGTGACTGTCGCTTTGAGGGCGACCCCAACACAGACCTCGTTCCTCTTCACGAGCTACCTCGCGATCACCGGCATAGCGATGTTCTTCACGAGCTGGGTATCCTCCCGCATCGGCGCGCGCTTGACGTTGCTGCTCGGACTCGTCATCATCATCGCCGCGGCGGCACTCGCCGGCACGGCGACAACCATCGAGGCGCTCATCGCCTTCCGGGCCATCTGGGGGCTGGGCAACGCACTGTTCATCTCCACCGCGCTCGCCACCATCATCAGCTCGGCGCGGGGCAGCGCGGGCACCGCGATCATTCTCTACGAGGCCGCGCTCGGCATCGGGATCGCGGTGGGTCCCCTCATCGGCGGGCTGCTCGGCTCCCTCGGCTGGCAGGCGCCGTTCTTCGGAGCGGCGACACTCATGTTCATCGCCTTCATAGCGATTCTCCTCTTCATGCCGCGTGCGAGAATCCGTCCGTTCCGCGCGTCGCTGTCGGCGCCGTTCCGCGCGCTCGGCAACCCGGCGATCCTCGTGTTCGCGATCGTGGCCTTCTGCTACAACATCGGCTTCTTCGTGCTCATGTCGTACACGCCGTACCCGCTCGGCTTCACGTCGATCGGCATCGGCCTGGTCTTTACCGGGTGGGGGCTCGGCGTCGCGATCACCAGCGTGCTCGGCGCCCCCGTGCTCACCGGGCGCTTCTCGCCGCGGCGGGTGCTGTGGGTCGCGCTTCTCCTCGTCGCTGTCGTGCTCGCCATAGCAGGCCTCGAGGTAGAGAACACCGCGGTGCTCGTCTCCATGATCATCGTCGCCGGCTTGTTCATCGGTGTCATCAACACGGTGCTCACCGAGTGCGTGATGGAGGCGAGCGACCTCCCCCGCCCCGTCGCCTCATCCGCCTACTCCGGCGTGCGTTTCATCGGCGGCGCGATCGCCCCGCCCGTGGCCGCCGCGCTCGCGTCCGCCTACTCCGAAACGGTGCCGTTCCTCTTCGGCGCCGCCGGCGTACTCGTCGCGGCACTGCTCGTCATCGTGTTCGGCATGCTCCTCCGCAAGTCCGATCGCCGCTTTCCCGACGACCCGGAGTCCGAGGCCGAAGCGATCACACTCGGCGAATAACAGCAACCGGACCCGCTCGACGGCACCCCGCACACGAAGCGAGGCCCGGCGCGCACGTCGGTTCAGCGGAGCGGGCCGAACCATTCCGTGAGCAGGGGCAGGACCATGCGGCTATGCATCGCACCCAGGTGGTCCAGGCCGTCGAGAAGGCGCACTGTCCAGCCGGAGTCGACGGGGGCGCGCTCGTTCTCCACGAGCGGGTCGCCGATGCTCACCTGCACGCCGCCCCATTTCTCGCTGTAGTCGATGCGGTCAGCGGATCCGGTGAAGGCAAGCCGCGCGAGTTCTCGCGGCAGTGTCGCCGTGCGGTCGTCGAAGTCCTGCAGGGCCTCGTAGAGCGTGACGAATTGCCGGGCCCGGGTGGCACGCGCCGCGTGCGCCGCCCGGGTGACGGCGAGCATGACGACAATCCGTCGACGAGCGCCGGTCCGAGGTCGGGGTCGGCGCCCCAGCGGCGCATCGATTCCGCCTCGGCCGGCGGATGCGGTTCGCGCCGCGCCGGCACCAGCAACGACCGCCCGCCACCGCGAATCGTAATCGGGATGCTGCTGCCGTCGTGCAGCACGGCGCTGGCCGTGGAATTCATGGTGTTCAGTCCGCGTTCGGCAGCACCCGCAGCGTCGTCTCGATCGCGTGTGTGCCGGCGACGGTGCCGACGATCTTCGGTCCGTAGCGGTCGTACTTGGCGTGGTAGGCGGCGTCGATGTCGGCGTGCACGTCGTCGTCCGGCTCTGCGAAGGTGACATCCGCCTCGATCCCGCCGGCGTGGATGCGGCCGGTGCCGCTCGCCTTCGCCCGGCGAAACCACGGATTGTCCGAACCGTATGCCGACCGGATGTAGATGGCGTCGTCCACTCGCACGACCCAGATCGTGACGAAGGGGCGCAGCGTGCCGTCCGAACGGAACGACGAAACGTGCAGTTCCTCGGCCTCACCGATGCTCGCGAGCTCATCGGTCGTCCATGTCGTCGTCGTCATGGTGGTCTCCTCCGGTTGGGTGGCTCCATCTTCGCAATTACCCGACGGATGCAGCAGGGCTAGCATTCGGCGTAGCGCAGGCTCCCGTGCGTTCGTCGCAGCTGCGCCCGCCGGGCAATCGCACGTCAGCCCGAGCCGCCCTGCCCGAGCGACAACGCGACGCCGTCGAGAATGTCGTGCTCGCTCGTGACCACGAACGTGAGCGGTGCGCCGGCCTTCGTCGTGGCATCCGCCACCGCGCGAAGCACAGTCGACCAGATGATCGCGCCGGCGGCGATCACGTCGACGCGGCCGGGGTGCATGTAGGGCAGGGCGGCGCGCTCGGCGCGTGACATGGTGGCGAGCGCGTCGCAGGAATCGAGCACCGTCTGCAGCGGCAGACGGGCACCGTCGATCGCGATCGGGTCGTAATTGGTGAGCGCCAGGGCGTGGGCGGTCACCGTCGTGACCGTGCCCGCGACGCCGATGACGTCGGTGGTCTGCGCAATGTCGACAATTCGGCCCGCCTCCGCGAGCGCCTCTTCGACGTCGCGCCGCATCGCAGCGACCTCCTCCCCGGTCGGCGGATCGCTGCGCACGTGGCGCTCCGTGAGGCGCACGGAACCGACGTCCATGGAGTGCGCCGCCTCGGTCGCCGACGCGCCGAGCACGAGCTCCGTCGAGCCGCCGCCGATGTCGACCACGAGGTGGCGCGACGCGGCGCCCGTCGGCGTGAGCGCGCTGAGGGCCCCGCGAAACGACAGCTCGGCCTCCTCGCTCCCGGCGATCACCTCCGGGTCGACGCCGAGGAGCTCGCGCACCGAGTCGATGAACTCGTCGCGGTTCGCTGCATCACGGGTGGCGGATGTCGCGACGAACCGCACGCGCTGCACCTCATGCTCGTGGCAGAGCTCGGCGTAGCGGCGCGTCACCTCGAGGGTGCGGGCGAGCGCCTCCTCGGCGAATCGCCCCGTGCGGTCGACGCCCTGCCCGAGCCGCACGATCTCGAGCGTGCGCACGACGTCGTGCAGCACCCCGT
>JAODAY010000338.1 GCA_025463665.1 Microbacteriaceae bacterium | reverse complement strand
CCCGGGCCCCCGGCGACCTCCTGCACAGTCCGCTTGGGAGTGGGCGGCAGTGGCGGCAGCGGGGCCTTCGGAAGAGACGCGTCCTTGTCGGCTGGCACGCCGGAGGGCCGTTCCATCGACGGCGGGTTCGCCTCGAGTTCGGCGCCGGCTTCCCCGACCGTCCGCGACGCGGAGGCCGATACGCCGGCGAGGCCGGCGGAGAGCTTGGTGGGCGGCAGGGAAGCGACGGAGTTGAGAGCGGCCTGCGGCTGCATGACGCTCACGTCGGGGACAGCTGTCGCGGGCGGATCCGGGATGGCCGCCCCTCCTCCTCCTCCTCCGCTCGGAGGCTTCGGGTCGTCGAGCACCGCGCCTGCCGCGTCGTCGGCGGGCGGCGCCGGTGGGGCGGCGGCACCATCGCCCTCGCCCCCTTCCGGAGCGGGAGCGGCATCCTGCCGGCCCGATGGCTCCGCGGCTTCCGCCTCCATGCTGCTCACCGCGTCCAACGGTTCCGGGGCCAGGTCGGCATCCGGGGCGGTCGCCAGTGGCGAGGCGCTGTCGTCGTCCGCGACGGGTGCGGCGGGATCCTCGATCGGAGCGGGTGGCGCCGGCAGCGAGGGCGCCGTGTCGTTCTCGGGCTCCGGGGGATTGCTGATCTCCGGCGGATCCTGAGGCTCGAGGGCCGTCGCCGGCGGCTCGGCCGTGGTGGGGGCTTCCGGCGTCGCGGCATCGGCGGGCGGGGCGACCACGCTTTCGGCATCGCTCTCGCCCGTGTCCACTTCGACGAGCGGCTCCTCCGCGTCGGCGGCCAGTGGAGCGTCCGCGCCCTGGGCTGCCGCGGCGCCTTCGGTGTCCGCAAGATTCTCGGGGGCAGCGGCTTCCGGCGAAGCGCCCGCGTCGGCGGCCCCACCGGGTGCGGGGACGCCGCCCGACTCGGCCGCGCCCTCTGCCGGTACCGCGCTCGGGCCTCCGCCTTCGCCGGCGGGAAGCTCGCCCTTCTCGGCGGTGACGGCGGCAGCCGCCGGCGGCTGCTCCGAAGGCTCGCCTCCCGCAGCCTCTGGTCCGCCCTCTCCGGACGGGCCCGCTTGCGGGAGGGTCTCGCCGGCCCCGGCCTGCGGTTGTGCCGCCGTCTCGGTGCCGGGTGTTTGCTCCTTGGTCGTGGCGCCAGTCGGTGTCGCGGCTTCGGCCGGCGTTGATTCGTCGGCAGGCCGCTCGGGCTCGGCCCCTTCCTCCACCGCCGGGGCGTCGGGGCGCCCGCCGTCCTCGGGCGGCCTCGCGTGCTTCGCCCTGTCGAGATCGCCGGTGAGGTGCCCCCCGCCCTTCGCCGCAACGGTCGTGACAACGGCCTCCCGAACGTCGGGTTGCAGTCGACCCAGCACGGCGGCCGCACGTCCACCCGTGTCTGCGGCGTCACGGCTCAGCAACCGGTCGACGAGCCGCACGAGTGCCTCGGAGGCCGAGACCACGTCGGGCGTTCCCGCCTCACGATCCGAGCGGGTGGCGACCGGGCGCCGCGCCGCCCGCGGCACGCCCACGACGATCGGCGCGGGCCGCGGCGTGCCCTCGTCGATCGCCTCATCTGCCAACTCCGTGGGGCGGGTCATTTCGGCGGTGGCCTCCTCCTGCCCCGGAGCCCGGTCGCCGACCGCCTCCGATCCGCTCGCGCTGTGCGCAAGCTCGTGCGCCAGAAGCGCCCTGCCGCGGCTGCCGCGCAGCTCACCGGCATCCGCTGCCAGATATACGTCGTCGCCGATGGTCACAGCCTCCGCGTCGAGCGCTCCGGCCAGGTCAGCCGCGAACTCGTCGTCGTGCAGCCGGATGCGGCTGAGGTCGCGCCCGATCAGCCCCGCGAACGAGGCGGCGACTGCCGGCTCCATCGGGCGGCCGCCGGTGACCGGCGCCGGGAACTCACGCATGCGCTCGAGGGCCCGCGAGGCGTCGCGAGCGGCCCGCCCGCCGGGCTGGGCGTCGCGGGTGGTCGTTCTCGCAAACTCACCCATGCGGCACCTCCGCGAGAATGCGCGCGTACACGGCCTCCGCGATCGCAGCCCCGGATGCGCCGGGGTCCTGTTCCACGTCGGTGACGATCTCAGGCATCGCGATCCGCGCCGGGCGCTGTTCGCTGAGCCTCTCGCGCAGTGCCTCGAGCAGGGACGCGACGAGGACGCGCGAGTCCACGTCGGGCGCCCCGTCGATGACGAGCCGCTCGATGTGCACGCGCGCCGCCGCAGTCATAGCTCCCACCCCGCGGTCTCCGTGGAGGTCAGCGGGCGATCGAGCTTTCCGTACTCCGATCGCGCTCCCTCGAGCACGTCGCTCATCGTGACGGGGGATCCGCGTTCGGCCGCGAGGAACGCCGCGTTCACTGCAACATTGCGGATGCTGCCACCGGAAAGGGTGAGTTGTGCGAGGCTCCGCGTCTCGAGGTGCGCGAGGGGCACTCCCGGCCCGAAGGCCCTCTGCCAGAGATCGTTGCGCTGCTCCGGATCGGGGAACGGGAACGTAACGATGAACCCGAGGCGCCGCACGAAGGCATCGTCGATGTTGGCGCGGAGGTTGGTCGTGAGTACAGCAAGCCCGCGGTAGCTTTCCATGCGCTGCAGCAGGTAACTGACCTCGATGTTGGCGTAGCGGTCGTGGCTGTCCCGCACGGCGGTGCGTTGGCCGAACAGTGCGTCCGCCTCATCGATGACGAGCACCGCCCCGCTGCGCTCCGCGGCGTCGAATACCCGGCGCAGGTTCTTCTCCGTCTCGCCGATGTACTTGCTGACGACCTGGCTGAGGTCCACCCGGTAGAGGTCGACCGCGAGCTCGCTGGCGATCACCTCGGCGGCGAGCGACTTGCCGGTTCCGCTCGGTCCGGCGAACAGCGCGGTGACGCCCGCGCCGCGGCCCGACCCGGTGAGCTGCCACTCCTCGAACACCGTTGAGCGATGCCGGGTGTGCCGGAGCAGGTCGCGCAGCGCGTGTTGTTCGCGCGGCGGCAGAACGAGGTCGTCCCAACCGGCGCTCGGGCGCATGCGTTCGGCCATTCCGCCGAGGTCTGCCCGCGCGCGCACGCGACTCGCGGCCCAGAGCGCGTCGAACAGCGACCCGTTGCCGTGGGACCGCAGCGCTCCCGCCGCCACCGCCTCCGCGTCATCGCCCGCGAGGCGGAACTGCCCGGCCAGTCGGCGAACGTCGGCGTCGGGTGAGGCGCCGTCGAGGGCGTGCTGCCACAGCTCGACCCGCTCGCCGAGCGAGGCCTCGGGAAGCTCGAAGATGGGTCCGTGGAAGCGCAGGCCGGGCACGGCCTCCCGGCTGCTGACGATCACGCGTACTCGGCTTTCGGAGAGCCGGCGCACCCAGCGGGACACGCGGGCCACCCTGGCGGGCTCCAGGTCGTCGAGGTCGAGCACCGCGGCGGCGCCGAAGACGCGCACCTCCCGGCTCAGCCGCCGCAGAAGATCCCCGTCGTCAGCCGGGTCGGGAAGGTCACCCGACGCGACGAGGCGCCACAGGGAGCGAGCGCCGGTCGCCGCAGCGACAGAGCGCTCGAAGGGTTCCCGGTCGGCCGTCGAGCCCCACACCGCAATGGGCTCGTCGGATCGATCCCACTCAGCGAGCACGTCGAGCAGGGTGTCGTCCTGCCGCGACGACAGCCAGGACAGCACGGCGCGCTCCGGCTGGGCGACGGCGTCGAGCTCGGGACCGTCGACGGCGAGGCCGAGCAGAAAGAGCACGACGCTCTCGTCCATCACGAGTGGGGAATCCGTGAGCCCGCGGCCGCGCTCGCGTTGGTCGAGTCGAACAAGACCCAGGTCGCGCAGGGGGGAGATGTGCGCCAGGGCATCCCAGTGCGCGCCGTCCAGCGCCGCGATGGCGAGCCCGAACGTGGCGTACTCGCGGCTCGCGTCGCCGAGCGCCCGTGCGCACAGCGAGCGCAGTCCGGCGTCGAGCTCGCAGCCGGCGACGAGGGTGAGCACGTCCGTCTCGAATGGGGTGAGCGCTGCGCGAGCCGCGACGAGCGCGAGTCCGTCGGGATGCCCGGCGTCGGACGGCACCGAGGCGAGCGTCGTGGCATCCGTCGTCTCTCCCAGGTGGCGTGACAGGGCCCGGCGCACCGCGTCGAGTCGTTCATCGAGCAGCGGGGGCGTCATGTGAGATCCACCACCGGCTTGTCGTAGACGTCGCCCGTCGCCTCGAGTGGGGTTTCGGCGCCGTCGACGCGCACGCGCACGACATACCGCGCGCGCCGCACCCCGGCTACGGGGAACCGGATGTCGCCGGTGACGTCTGCCGCGGCGTTCTGCCGCGAGGGTGCCGCGAAGGAGTAACTGCGGGGGACGGGGCCGGGGGCTGCGACGAGCTCGTCGAGGAGGAGGCTGACCTGCTGCCGTCTGCCCACGAGCGGTCGCAGTGCCACCGTGATCGTCGTGGTGGTCGTCGTCGGTGTGTCCACGCGGACGCCGACGGTGATCGGGTTGGCGATGGGGGCGAATGCGGGTCGGAGTGTGAACGGCACGAGGTTCGACTCGACGCCGCGGCGGAGGTCGGCCTCGAAACGCGCGGGCAGCTGCACGCGCGCCGTCACCACGCCCGCGAGGAGTGTGCCCGGCAGCACCACGTCGATGCGCATGTCGGTCGACCCCGGCCCCGGGGGAGCGGTCTCGCCCGAGCCGAAGCGAACCGTCGCGTCGCGTGGCAGGAGGCCCGTGCCGACGAGGCTGATGCCCGCTCCGGCGGCAGCGACGACCATCGACGGTTCGACCTCGGTGATCGTCGGCGCGATCGATGGGGTGACGGCGAGCCGGGCCCGCCTCACGGGCGGCCCGGGGGTGACTGCGGGGTCGCTCGCGCGCATCAGCACGACCGTGGCCTGGAACGCGATCGACGGGCGATACTTCTCGCCGAAGACCGACCAGAGCCGTGAGATTTCGTCCGAGGTGAGCGGGTCCATCGACAGGGCGACAAGCTCTTCCTGCCCCTCGAGATCGGCGGTGGCAAGCAGCGCGAGGTCGGCCGGGAGGACCGCCCCCGAGAATGTGGCCCGAACCGCCTCGCGGGTGAGCACGCGCGTCTGGTGGAGTACGAGGGCGCTGTAGCCGAGCAGAATCTCGCAGTGGTAGTCGGCGGCGCCGTACGCGCTCAGCATGTAGCTGAGGTCGAGGGCGAGCGGCGGATTGGTGAGTCGTCGGCCCCTCGTGTCGTGGGAGGGCAGGTCCTGCATCATCCACCCCGTATTCGGACGCACCTGGTACATGAACAGGTTGAGCGAGCTCTTCGCGGCGTTGGAGTCGATCCGGTCGGGCGGCACCGCCGTGACGCTGACGGCGCCGAGCACGCCGGCGAGTTGCGCGGCGGGGAGGGCGTTCTGCAGCATCTGCCGCAGCACGGCGGTGGTCGCGGCGATGCCGAGCGACGTGGTCACGACGACGCCTCCCGCCTGCGCAGGTACTCCTGCAGCGACAGGGCCGGCTCGGGGGCGAGAGCGGGCACGGCGGGGGCGGGGCGGGGCACGACGGGCGGACGCACCCGCACCTCGATGCGTCCGATGGTCACTTCCACCGGCGGGAGCGCCGGCTGCGGTTCGCCGCGCGCCGCTGCGCCGGCGGACGGCCCGTCG
>JAODAY010000071.1 GCA_025463665.1 Microbacteriaceae bacterium | reverse complement strand
GTGACTGGCCCCGCCCTGCTCGAGCCGCACATCCTCCTGATGGGCGCCGCGGTCGCCGTGCTGTCCTCGACGATTCCCTACGCGCTCGAGCTGATCGCGCTGCGGCGGCTCCCGGCCACGACCTTCTCCATCCTTATGAGTCTCGCGCCCGCGATTGCGACCCTCGCCGGTCTCGTCATCCTCGGCCAGCGCTTCACCGTGGTGGGCGCGATCGCCATCTCGCTCGTGATCGCCGCGAGCATCGGGGCGGTGCGCAGTGCCCGGCTGCGCGGAACGAGCGCCGCAGTCGACCGCCCCGCCGAGCCGCTCGGCTGAATCGGGGCGCGACAATTCGGTCCGGACGGGTGACGCCGGGGCATCCGAGAGTTAAGCTCTGATTATTGGAGGACAATGATGGCCACCGACGAACACCGCGACTTCGACCCACGCTTCGATCCCGCTTTTCAGCGCGGCTTCGACGCGGAGGGTGCTCCAACGCGACTGCAGGCGCCGCGGACCGCCTACGAGTCCCCGGTTGCACGCGTCGCCTCGGCTGTGCAGGCGCCGCCGGTCGTGACGCAGATGATCGCGCCGCCCACGCAGTTCGAAGTGGGCGTGCCGCCGCTCGTCGAGCAGACCGGCATCGAGCAAGCGGATGCCACGGCGGAATCCCCGCCCGACCGCCGGCCGAATCCGTTCCTCCTGGCGCTCGCCGTGGTGAGTGTCGCGCTCGCCGGTGGCGGGGCGTGGGGGGTGCAGGCCGCGCGCTCACCGTTCCTCGAATCGAACGCCGCGGCCGGCACAGACTTCGTGGGCCTGCAAATGCTCATGCTCATGTCGCCGCTCGCGATCATTCTCGGCATCGCCACCGCTGTCGGCATCGCCTTCTTCTACGCGGCAGAGTGGCAACGCCGCAGGTGACTGGGGCCGCGGTTACCAGACGGTGCGGATGAACTCGTTGACGTCGGAGATCTCCGGCTGGGAGATCGAGTGCGGCAGCTCCTCGTAGATCCGGGTGGTGAGCGTCGAGTGCTCGCTCAACCACGACTCGGTGAAAGTCACACGCTCTTCTGAGATCACGGTGTCGAGCGTGCCGCGCCCCCAGAACACCGGCGGGCGCACGCGGGCGAGCTCGGCATCGCGCCCCGGGTCCGCGTCGAAGGCGAAGCCAGACAACTGCACGGCAAAGGCGAACCGGCTCGGGGCGTGACGCAACAGCTGCAGGCTCATTGCGGCGCCCTGCGAGAAGCCGAGCAGGCCGACCGAGGTCGAGTCGGTCGTGTCGAGCCACTCGAGAAGCGCGACGGCGGTCTCGTTCGCGCCGGCGGTGACGGTCTCGGCGTCGGCCTCGCTCGCGTGCGGCGTCCAGGAGTAACCACCGCCGGCACGCAAGGGACCGCGCACCGAGGCGATGACCGGGCCGAGCGGCAGCAGCGGCGAGAGCCCGAAGAGGTCGCCCTCGTGCGAGCCGAACCCGTGCAGCAGAACCAGCAGCGGGCGCCCGGCGCGTTCCCGCTCGGGGGCCGACCAGACGACGGCGGTTGGGTCGATCGACACCACGGGGTACCTCGCTTCGGCTACACGAAAAGGGTGGCCGACCATAGGCCGGCCACCCTCACCGTACGGCATGCCCCCAGCGAGTTACTTGTGGAACCACCCGGCAGACGGGCGCTGCTGTTCGCCCTGCTGGGCGGCGAGCACCACCAGCACGGCGGTGATTGCGGGAATCACCCACTGCAGGACTTTCTGCTGCTTCTGAGCGGAGGTGAGCTCGTCAGAGGCGTAGTCGCTCGGCGTGGTCGTCGCCGTCGCGCCTTCGCTCGCATGCGCGGCCATCTTGCGGCCGACCATGGCGGAGTAGAGGGTCACGACGCCTGCGACACCGGTGATCGCGGCCTTGACGATGGTGTTCGTGCGCGCCTCCGCCTGGCCGGC
Source organism: Microbacteriaceae bacterium (assembly GCA_025463665.1). GTDB lineage: Bacteria > Actinomycetota > Actinomycetes > Actinomycetales > Microbacteriaceae > Conyzicola. The sequence goes on along the minus strand of JAODAY010000071.1, from coordinate 1,858 downwards.
GAGCCGCTCCTTGGTGCCGAGGATTAGGCCGATGCCGCCGATGGCGTGCGTGCCCAGGGCGGCGAGCTGAACAGGAGCCCACTTCGCCCACCCGGCCGAGGAGATGCTGAGGCGCTCGACGGGGCTCTTCGCGGTCGAAGCACCACCGTTGAGACCCACGGCGCCCATGAGCGAGCCGCCGAACCAGGCGGCGAGGCCGATGTCGTGAAGGCTGCGTACCAAGGTGTTGCGTTCTGACATGTCTGACTCCTTGAGGGGTTGATGACTGGCTATCCACTCTTTCTGCGCGATGCCGCAGGGTCTACCCCTTGACCACTCGGCGCGAAGCGTGCGTCGGGGGCGTGAGGCGGGGCGAAGTTTTCCACCAATCCGCCGCGGATTAACCGACGAAGCACTCTCAGCGGTATAAGGGCCAGTAAATGGTAGAATTGGTAACTCCCCTCCCCGACATCCAGACGGATGCGTGCAATGGCGCCGCGTTCGAGCTACAGAATTCCCATCCACTAGCTAACGCGACGCAATCGCGCCAGCCGTCGTGGCCTGCACCACCAACTGATTAGAGGCTGTTTACATGATCTTCGAAGTAGGAGAGACCGTCGTCTACCCGCACCACGGAGCAGCGACCATCACCGCCGTCAAGACGCGCACGATCAAGGGCGTCGACAAGACGTACCTGACCTTGAACGTGCACGCGAGCGATCTCCTCATTGACCTCCCGCAGGAGAACGTCGAACTGGTCGGAGTGCGCGACGTCATCGACGCCGCCGGAGTCGAGGCAGTGTTCGACGTGCTGCGCAGCGAGTGGGTCGAGGAGCCGGGCAACTGGTCTCGCCGCTTCAAGGCGAACACCGAGAAGATGGGCAGCGGAAGCGTTTACAGCGTGAGCGAAGTCGTGCGCGACCTCTGGCGCCGTGATCAGGACAAGGGCGTGTCTGCCGGCGAGAAGCGCATGCTGCTCAAGGCCCGTCAGATCCTCGTCTCCGAACTTGCTCTCGCGCGCCAGTCGACCGAGGAAGAGGCGACTGCGGCCCTCGACGAGGTGCTCGCCACGATCCCCGTATAAGCCCGTTTCAGCACAGGGCCGTCCCGTTCGGGGCGGCCCTTTTTGCTGCCCGCCGCCGTGAGGGCTAGGACTGGCAGCGCGGGCACCAGAAGGTGTCGCGCTCGGTGAGCGGGGTTGGGCCGAGCTTGCCGCGCCGGATCCTGGTTCCGCAGCGCCGGCACGGCCGCCCCGCGCGGCCGTAGACCCAGGCGTTGCGGCCGGAGCGCAGGTCACCCGTCGTCGACCGGTCGACGCGCTCCCGGTTCGCCTCGAGCAGCTTGCGGGCCAGGCGCACGGTGGCTGCGGCATCCGTGTCGTCGCCGATGGGTCTGGTCGGCAGCATGCCGCGCAGAAAGCACAGTTCGTTGGCGTAGACGTTGCCGATGCCGGAGAGGTTGCGCTGGTCGAGGAGGGCGATGAACGCCGGGGTCTCGGGGTGCGCGGTCAGGCGGGCGAGCGCCTCGTCGAAGTCCCAGTCGGGGCCGAGGAGGTCGGGGCCGATGTGGCCGACGACGGTGTCTTCCTGCGCGGTCGGCACGAATTCGACGACGCCGAGCGAGAATCCCACCGCCACCCAGTCATCGGTGGTCAGGATGACGCGGGCCTGATGCGCGGGCCGGCGCCACGGTGTGCCCGGGCGGTAGAGGTGCCAGGAGCCCTCCATCTTGAGGTGCGTGTGCAGCGTGTGGTCCGGGCCGATCCGGGTGAGCAGGTGCTTGCCGCGGGCCACGGTCGCCTCCACGGTCCGCCCGGACAGGTCGAGGGTCGCGTGCGCGGGCACCCGGAAGTCGGTCTCCAGCAGGACCTGGCCGCTCA
>JAODAY010000291.1 GCA_025463665.1 Microbacteriaceae bacterium | reverse complement strand
TCGTTGACCTCGTCGGCGTGAGTCCACAGCAGCCCGTGCGGCGCTCCCTCGATCTCGAGGTACTGCGCCTCGGGGAATGCGGCGTGGAACGGACGACCGCTCGAGTCGATGGGGAGGATGCGGTCTTTCGTGCCGTGCACGATGAGACTCGGCACGTTCGCCGCCTGCACGGCCGCGACATCCGCCCGGAAGTCCTCGATCCACGAGGGCACGACGGCGTATGCGGCGATCGGCGCACTGCTGGTGGCGGTGTTCCAGCTCGCGGTGACGGCTTCCTGGCTGATGCGGCTGCCGAGGTTCTCGTCGAGGTTGTAGAAGTTCTCGTAGAAGCCGGTGTACCAGGCGAACCGGTCGGCCTTGGCGGCGGACTCGATGCCGTCGAAGACGTCGCGGGGCACGCCGGTCGGGTTGTCGTCGGTCTGCAGCAGGAAGGGCTCCAGGGAGGCGATGAACGCCGTCTTCGACACCCGCCCGGCGCCGAACTTGGCGATGTAGCGGGCGACCTCGCCCGTGCCCATCGAGAAGCCGACGAGCACCACGTCGCTGAGATCGAGACTCGTCAGGACCGCGTCGAGGTCGGCCGCGAATGTGTCGAAGTCGTATCCGGTCGACACCTTGCTTGAATTGCCGAACCCCCGGCGATCGTAGGTGACCACGCGGAATCCCGCGTCGACCAGTGCACGCGTCTGGCGCTCCCACGATGAACCGTCGAGCGGATACCCGTGGATGAGCACGACCGTTTGACCGCTGCCGTGGTCCTCGTAGTAGAGCTCGATCGGCGTGGAGTTCTGCTTCCCGACGGTGACAAATGACATGGTGACCCTTCGTTGATGCGGAGATCGGTCGCGCCCGGTAGGAATGAGCGTGATTCCATACAAGAGAGAGTCCGAGCCGAGCGCAAGTCATTTACCTGTGCATTTGTCGGAAACAGCCCCGCGCCACCGCACCGGCGCAGCTTTGCCCTGCGAGAATCGCAAGCATGCCTACGACCCCGGAGAATAGATTCGCGCGTGACGAGGCAGCGGCCGTGGTCGCTGATTCTGAGGCAGAGGCAGCCAACTGGCGGGCTGCCAACGGACAGACAGCGGAGGTCGACGCGCGCTGGCTCGCACGCGCCATCGAACTCGCCACCGACAATGTCGCGAACCACGGCGGGCCGTTCGGCGCGGTCATCGTGCGGGGCGGCGTGCTGCTCGCCGAGGGCCAGAACCGTGTCACCGCATCGCTCGACCCCACCGCGCACGCCGAGGTCACCGCGATCCGCGCCGCGTGCCAGGTCGTCGGCGACTTCTCCCTCGCCGGTGCGACCCTCTACACCTCGTGCGAACCATGCCCGCTGTGCCTCTCCGCGTCGTTGTGGGCGCGACTCGACCGGGTCGTCTTCGCGGCAGACCGAGAGGATGCCGCGAACGGCGGTTTCGACGACCGCGAGTTCTACGAACTCTTCGCCCGCGACCGGTCGACGTGGGACATGGTCATCGACGCGGCCCGACCGGCCAACGCAACCGAACCGTTCGACGCCTGGCGCGCGCTCGAGGCACCCACCGACTACTGACGCGACCGCGCGGTTCAGTCCTCGAGCGGCGTGCCCCGCAGGTCGGGCAGGGTCAGCGCCGCGATCGCCGCGATGCCGAAGACGGCCGCGAACACGCCGAAGGGCAGCGCCACTCCGCCGAAGGCGAGCAGGGCGGGAACACACAACGGCGCGATGATCGACGCGAGCCTGCCGAACCCGGCCGCCCAGCCGGCCCCAGTCGCGCGCACCCGCGTCGGGTAGAGCTCCGGCGTCACGGCGTAGAGGGCGCCCCACGCGCCGAGGTTGAAGAACGACATCATCGAACCGAACACGAGGATCGTCGTGACATCCCCCGCCGTTCCGAACAAGGCGGCCGACACCGCCGAGCCCACGAGGAAGACCGCGAGCGTGATGCGCCTGCCCCACTTCTCGACCAGCCAGGCCGAGACGGCATACCCCGGCAGCTGGGCCAGCGTGATGATGAGCGTGTACTCGAATGACTTCACGAGCGGAAAGCCGGCCGCGACGAGCAGCGTCGGCAGCCAGATGAAGGCTCCGTAGTAGGAGAAGTTGACGCAGAACCAGACGAGCCAGAGCGAGACGGTGCGGCGGCGCAGGCGCGCGCCGAAGATCGTCGGGAGCGGCGCCGCGGCGGGCGGGCCAACGGGGGCGGCGACCGCGTCGACGCTCGAGACGGATGCCACGCCGGCAGCATCCTCGAATTGCCGAACGGTGGCCTCCGCTTCGGCGTGCCGCCCCCTCGACTGGAGAAACCGCACGGACTCCGGCAGCTTCAGGCGCACGACGATCGCCCACACGGCGGGCACGGCGCCGAGGGCGAGCGCCCATCGCCAGCCGCTGTCGCCGATCGGCACGACGAAGTAGCCGATGACGGCCGCCGCCGTCCACCCGACGGCCCAGAACGACTCGAGGATGACGATAATGCGACCGCGGATGCGGGCGGGCGTGAACTCACTCACGAGCGTCGAGGCGATCGGCAGCTCCGCGCCGAGGCCGAGGCCCACCAGGAATCGCAGCGCCACGAGGGCGCCGATCGACAGCGACAGCGCCGAGAGACCCGTGAAGACGCCGTAGACGAGCAGGGTCAACGCGAACACCTGGCGACGACCCAGCCTGTCGGCGAGCAGCCCGCCGACGCTCGCCCCGACGGCCATGCCGACGAACCCGGCGGAGGCCACCCACGACAGCTCCGCCGCCTCGACCTGCCACACCACGACCAACTGAGCGATGACGAACGAGATCAGCCCGACGTCCATGGCGTCGAGCGCCCAGCCGATGCCCGAACCGCCGAGCAGGCTCGAGTGCCTGCGCGTCCACGGCAGGGCGTCGAGGCGCTCGGAACGGCTGCGAGAGGTGGTGGTCGTCATGATCTGGCCAACCTTACCCATCACCTCGGCCGCGGATTCGCGTGTGACTTCAGTCTTCCGACCAACGCGACACGAGCCGCTCGACATAGGCGGTCGCTGGGGCGCGCACCAGGTCGCGCACGGTCGACTGCTGGGTGATGCGGCCGTGCTCGAGCACCGCGACCGAGCCCGCGAGCGCGACCACGTCGTCGAGGCTGTGGGTGACCACGATGGTGACGCCGTCGAAGGCGGCGAGGTGGGAGGCGAGTTCCTCGCGCACGTCTTCGCGCACCTCCGCGTCGAGGGCCGCGAGCGGTTCGTCGAGCAAAAGCACGTCGGGCTCGGCGGCGAGGGCCCGGGCGAGGGCGACCCGCTGGGCCTGCCCGCCCGAGAGTTGCATGGGGCGACGGTCGGCGAACTCGGCGATGC
>JAODAY010000236.1 GCA_025463665.1 Microbacteriaceae bacterium | reverse complement strand
CTTCGTCGTCGATAGCGGCTACGGTGCCGAGGGTCGCGAGCATGGGGGAGGGCGGTCCGGCGCTCTCTGCGGTCCGCCCAGTCGCGGCCGCGCGTTTCGGCGGGCGGTGGTCGTGGTAGTCCTTGTGTTCGGGGCTCTGGTCCTTCATGAGGTGGATGAGCCAGTTGTTCTCCGCCTTACCGCCGCTCGCCCCGCCGCTGTGGATGAGCGCGTAGCGGCGGGTGCCGTGCTTTTCCCCGTGCACAACGACAATGACCTCTTCGCCCTCCCGCCATTTCTCGAGTTCGTAGCTGCCGGCATCCCAGATGGTCACCTTGCCTGCCCCGTACTCGCCCGCCGGAATCCTCCCCTCGAAACCGCCGTATTCGATCGGGTGGTCTTCGGTCTGCACGGCGAGGTGGTTCTGTTTCGGGTCGGTCGGCACGCCCTTCGGCAGCGCCCAGCTCACGAGCACACCGTCGTGCTCGAGCCGGAAGTCGTAGTGCAGCCGCCTCGCGTGGTGCTCCTGAATCACGAAGCTCATGCCCGCTGCTCCGCTCGGCGCACCGGCCGGCACCGGTTCCGGCGTCTTCGCGGCGTCGCGCATGCTGCGATAGGTGTCGAGCCGGTCGAAACCCGCCATGCGTTCGGGGGTGGGTTCGAGCGAGGCGAGGTGGCCGGCGGTGAGGGCGGCGAGTGGATCGCCCATCTCCGCGACCCGCGCGAGCACCTCGGTGTAGTCGAGATGGGAGAGGGCCGGGTCGTCGAGCTCCTCCCAGGTGCGCGGCGCCGCGACGGTGGGTCGGAGCCGGCCGCGCAGCGAATAGGGCACGATCGTGGTCTTGTTCCCGTTGTTCTGGCTCCAGTCCACGAGAACCTTGCCCCCGCGCAGCGCCTTCTTCATGTCGCTCACGACCAGGTCGGGGTGGTCGGCCTCGAGTGCCCGCGCGAGCTCGTGGGCGACCTGCGACACCTCGTCGCTCGTCTGCTTGCCGTCGAGCGCCGCATAGAGATGTATTCCCTTGCTCCCGCTCGTCACCGGCATCGGGTCGAGCCCCATGTCGGTCAGGATGCCCCGGGCCAGGCGTGCGACTTCGGCGCACTCGAGCAGACCGACGCCCTCCCCGGGGTCGAGGTCGAGCACGAGCCGGTCGGGGTTCTTTCGCGCCCCGGTGCGGCCGAACTGCCACTGCGGCACGTGGAGCTCGAGTGCCGCTGTCTGTGCGAGCCAGGTGAGGGTCGCCCTGTCGTTGACGAGCGGATACTCGTTGCTGTGCTCCTTGTGTTCGAGCACTCGCCGCGCGACCCAGTCGGGGGTGGAGGAGTCGAGGTTCTTCTGAAAGAACACCTGCCCGGGTTCATCCGCCGTGCCGACGCCGTGCACCCAGCGCTTGCGGGTCGCCGGCCGATTGGCGGCATGGGGAATCAGCACCTCGGCCACGCGCGCGTAGTAGTCGAGCACTTCGCCCTTGGTCGTGCCGGTCTCGGGGTACATCACCTTGTCGAGGTTGGTGATCTTGATCCGGCGGCCGTCGACGGTGACGACCTGTTCGTCGGTGCGGGTCGGTGAGGCCATTGCACCATGCTGCGCGAAGCGGTGCACACGCTCAAGGCATTGCTCTTCGGCTCCGGCGTGTGTCTACTGGAGTACATGAGAGCAATTTGGAAGGGTGCGATCACGTTCGGACTCGTGAACGTGCCGATCAAGGTGTACAGCGCGACGGAAGACCACGACATCGCCCTCCACCAGGTGCATGACAAGGACGGCGGGCGCATCCGGTACCAGAGGCGGTGCGAGATCTGCGGCAAGATCGTCGAGTACGAGCACATCGACAAGGCCTACGACGACGGGGAGCGCACGGTCGTGCTCACGGCGGAGGATTTCCAGTCGCTGCCCGAGGAACGCAGCCGCGAGATCGACGTGGTCGAGTTCGTGCCGAGCGACCAGATTGATCCCGTCATGTTCGACCGCAGCTACTTTCTCGAGCCTGACTCGAAGTCGGGCAAGGCCTACGCGCTGCTGCGCCGCACCCTCGAAGAGACCGACCGCACGGCGATCGTGCACTTCGCCCTGCGGCAGAAGAGCAGGCTCGGGGCGCTGCGGGTGCGGGGCGACGTGCTCATGCTGCAGGCGCTGCTCTGGAACGACGAGGTGCGCGAGGCGGACTTCCCCGCCCTCGACGAGCGCGTGCGCATCTCCGAGAAGGAACTCGAGATGTCGAAGGCCCTCGTCGAGTCGTTCGAATCCGACTTCACGCCGGAGAAGTTCTCTGACGAGTACCAGGAACAGCTTCGCCAGTTGATCGATGCGAAGCTCGCCAAGGGCGATGCGGTGAGTTCGGAGGAGACCTTCGGTGAGCAGCCGGAGGACAAGGGCGAGGGCGAGGTGCTCGACCTCATGGAGGCCCTGCGCCGCAGCGTCGACCGCAGCCGCGCGGGCAGGCCTGGCGGAGCGAGCGGGCGGGGGGCCGACGACGAGGAGCCGGCCGCCAAGAAGGCGACCGCCAAGAAGGCGGCGGCACAGAAGCCGGCCGCGAAGAAGGCGGCAGCACAGAAGCCGACCGTACAGAAGGCGGCGGCACAGAAGCCGGCCGCGAAGAAGGAGAGCGCCTGACGGGCGGCTGCTGACCGTCAGCTGGTGCGCAGCGCCTCGATGAGCTTCGGCTTGGTCAGCTTCGAGTACCCGGTGAGCCCGATCTCCTTGGCCCGCGCCCGCAGCTGCGGCACGGTCCAGTCGTCGTAGTCGCCGGCCTTGCCGCCCGAGCGGCCGACCTCCCCGCGCCCTCGGGCCGCCGCCGCGTTGCTGATGCGCGCGGCCTTGCGCTTGCTGTTGCCCTCGTCGATGAGCTTCTCGTAGAGTTCCGGGTCTTTCGGGCTGGGGTTTCGTGGCTCTGGCATGGTCATCCCTTCTCGGTGGTGCTGGGTTCGGGCTCCCGGTCGTGGCGGTCGGGCCTCGCGCCAGCGGTGTGCGCGGCATCCCGGTTCTCGAACTGCGCCGTCGCCGCCAGACGGATGTCGCGTCCTCGGCGTTCGTCGTCTGCGCGCTGTCTGGCGAGCAGCAGGTTGCGGGTCGTGTCCCTGAGCGGCAGCTGCACTGTGATTTCCGCGGCGATTCCCGCGGTGAGTTGCCGCAGGCGCACGATCTCGGCGTCGACCTCGGCGCCGAGCACGAGAACGAGATTGCTGAGGTAGATCCAGAGCAGCAGCACCACCCCGCCGCCGAGCCAGCCGTAGACGCGGTCGTACTGGCCGACGGTCGAGATGTACAGGGCGAACCCGGCCGTGGCGAGGAGCCACGCGATGATGGCGAACGAGGCGCCCCAGGAGACCCAACGCCGGCGGGTGTGCCGCACGTTGGGCGTGTAGTAGTACAGCGTGCCGACCACGAGTACGGCAAGCGCGGCGAGAGCGGGCCACTTGCCGATGTTCCACGCCGTGATCCACGGCGGCGCGACGCCGAGCGACTCGCCGACCGACGCGGCGACGGGGGAAGTGGCGAGCAGGATGACGGTGATTGCGGCGAACGCCACGATGAGCACGAGCGTCACGAGCATCATGAGACCGCGGAACTTCCACAACTGGCGCCCCTCCTGCACCTCGTAGACCGAATTCATGGCGCGGCCGAACGCCGTCGCGTAGGCCGACAACGACCACAAGCCAATGACGAGTCCCACGGTCAGGGCGAGACCCGGGCTGCTGATGCTGAGGAATTCGGTCAGCGGCCCCCTGATGGTGTCGACCGCCGACTTCGTCGCGACCTCGTCGATGACGCCGATGATGCTGTCGAGCGCGCGTTCCCTGTCCCGCACCACTGCGAACGCCGAGACGACGGTGAGCGCGGCGGGAAACATCGACAGCGTGGCGAAGAACGTCAGCGCCGCAGCCGAGTCGATTCCGCGGTGGCGCATGAAGCCGTGCCACGCCCGGGTCGCGGCGAACCGCCACGATGCACGGCCGAGGCCCCTGCTCGTCGGAGTTCTCGACACCGGCGACGCAACCTCGACGCTCATCGTCTTCTCCGCTTGGGATGGGCCAGCATCGGCAGCACGAGCCAGAAGGCGGCGACGACGACGAGCGCACCGCCGCCCGTCACAATCGCCGCCGCTCGTCCGACGACGACGTCGAAGATGAGCAGTACAGTGCCCGCGAGCACGAGAGCGACCCCCACGAGCGTCGCCTTGAGAATGATGTCGCCGAGGCGCACGATCTCGTTCTTCGCGCCCTCCCTGAACAGCGAGCGGTGGAGGCTCACCGGGGCGAGAGCGAGCGCGGTGGTGAGGGCGGCGAGCACCACCAGCACGAGGTACACGTCGCGCTGGAATTCGTCGAGATCGTCGAAGCGCGGCTGGAAGGCGAGGGTGAGCAGAAAGCCGGTGAGAATCTGCGTGCCCGTCTGGGTCACGCGGAGTTCCTGCAGTATCTCCGACCAGTTGCGCTGCAGGCGCTTGGCCTGAGGTTCCCGCTCCGGGCTCGTTGCGTCCTGGCTCGGCGGCCCCGAATTCGTCGTTCCGTTGCTCGTCATCACTGTTCGATCGTAATCAGGGGCGTCGCCTTCGATGCACTCGTCTTCGCTGCACTCGTCTTCGCTGCACTCGTCTTCGATGCACTCGTCTTCGCTGGGGTCGGGCGGGCGCGCCACAGGTGCATGTTCGCGTAGCTGCGCCACGGTGCCCAGCGCTCGCCGTGGGCGGCGAGCCCCCGGGCAGAAGACGGCAGCCCGAGCTGTGCGGCGCTCTGTAACACGACGAGGTCGGAGGTCAGCAGCACGTCGGGGTTGCCGAGCACACGCATGGCGAGGTAGCCGGCCGTCCACGGTCCGACGCCCGGCAGGGCCACCAGCCGGGCCGTCAGTTCGTCGGCCGGCATGCCGACGTCGAGCAGGAGTGAGCCGCTCGCGAGCGCCTCCGCCACGCCGAGTATCGTCGCTATGCGGTTCGCCGGCCCGCGCAGCGCCGTGGGTCCGCGCTCCGCGAATTCCGCCGCGGTCGGAAACAGGCCGTCGCGCCCGATCTCGCTCGTGAGCCGGCCGAGCACCGTGCGCGCGGCCATGACGGATATCTGCTGGCCGAGGAGGGTGCGAAAGAGCGTCTCCTCCGCGTCGAGGCTGCCG
>JAODAY010000191.1 GCA_025463665.1 Microbacteriaceae bacterium | reverse complement strand
AGTTGTCGTTTCAACCAGTCGGTAAACTGGAGGGATGACAGAAACACCCTGGCTGACGTCCGACCAGCTGCGAGCGTGGAAGAAGTTCGTGGCCGTGGTCGAGATTCTGCCCGGCGTGCTCGACGGCCAGTTGCAGCGCGACGCACAACTGACCCATTTCGAATACTTCACCCTCGCAATGCTCTCCGAGGCCCCCGAGCGCACGCTCCGCATGACCTCCCTCGCCTCCGCGACGAACTCGACCCTCCCGAGGCTGTCGCACGTCGTGTCGCGTCTCGAGAAGCGCGGCTACGTCGAGCGCACGCCCTGTCAGGAGGACCGCCGCGCGACGAACGCGACGCTCACCCCCGCGGGGTGGGACAAGGTCGTCCACACGGCCCCCGGACACGTCGCCACGGTGCGGGAGCACGTCATCGAACCGCTCGACGAGCGCGATGTGGCCGACCTCGACCGTGTGATGACCGCTCTGCTCGGCACGCTCGACCCGCAGAACCGTTTTCGCGCCACCGACTGACGCGCCGCGCGGTCCAGTCGTCCGCGCGGCTCAGTCGGCGCTGAGCCCGAGCACGTCGAGCACCCAGGCCAGCTCGAACGCGCGCTTGTGCCAGGCCTCGTACCGGCCACTCGCTCCGCCGTGACCCGCGTTCATCTCGGTTCGCAGAAGCACGGACGCCTCAATTTCGCGCAAGCGCGCGACCCACTTCGCCGGCTCGACGTAGAGCACCCGCGTGTCGTTGATGCTCGTGACGGCGAGTATGCGCGGATAGGTGACCGGCCGCACGTTCTCGTAGGGCGAGTACGACTTCATGAGGCGGTACACCTCCGCGTCGTCGAGCGGGTTTCCCCACTCGTCCCACTCGATCACGGTGAGCGGGAGCGAGGGGTCGAGAATGCTCGTCAGCGGGTCTACGAACGGCACGACGGCGAGGATACCCGCGAATGACTCCGGGGCGATGTTGGCGACGGCGCCCATGAGCAGTCCGCCCGCGCTCGCGCCCTCCGCTACGAGCCGGTCGGGCGACGTGACGCCGATCTCGACCAGGTGCCGTGCGCACGCGACGAAGTCGGTGAAGGTGTTGACCTTGCTCAGTGTCTTGCCCTGTTCGTACCAGTGGCGCCCGAGTTCGCCTCCGCCGCGCACGTGGGCGACGGCGAACACGACACCACGGTCGAGCAGGCTCAGGCGCGAGATCGCGAAGCCCGGGTCGATGCTGTGCTCGTACGAGCCGTACCCGTAGAGCAGCGCCGGCGCCGCCTCACCCTGCGCCACCCTGTCGCCGCGGTAGACGAGCGAGATCGGCACGCGGGTTCCGTCGTCGGCGATCGCCCACTCCCGGCGCTGCACGTAGATCGTGGGATCGTAGCCGCCGAGCACCTCCTTCTGCTTGAGCAGGTGCAGTTCGCCGGTGGCGACGTCGTAGTCGCTGACGGTGGCCGGCGTCACGAAGCTCCCGTAGTGCAGGCGCACGACGGGCTGCGTCCACTCCGGGTTGCCGCCCGCGCCGACCGCGAAGAGGGTCTCGGCGAAGGGGATCTCGGTGAACTCCGCGGCCCGCGGGGTACCGTTCTCCAGTCTCAGTACGGCGATGCGGGGCAGGGCCTCGCGCCGGTACTCCAGCACGAGGTGCCCGGCGAAGGCGTCGACGCTCTCGATGCGGGTGCCGGGCCGGTGAGGCACGAGCGTGCGGCGTTCACCCTGGGGATCGTCGGCCGCGACATCCGTCACCTCGAAGTCGACCGCGCCGTCGTTGTGGGTGATGAGCAGGCGGTCCTGCCCGTCGATGACGGCGTGCTCGACCGAGTATTCGATGCCTTCGCGCCGCGGCCACACGATTGTCGGCTCACCGGTCGGGTCGCTCGCGTCGATCAGCATCGCCTCGCTCGTCACCGAGGAGCCGACTGCGATTTCAAGGTAGCGCCGGCTGCGGGTGAGCCCCACCGCGACCCAGTAGCGCTCGTCGGGCTCGTGGAACACCGAGACGTCGTCGGTGCTCGGCGTGCCCACCTCGTGCCGCCACACGGTGTCAGGGCGCCAGGCGTCGTCGACGGTCGTGTAGAAGACGAAACGGCCGCTCGCGTCGAAGGTGGCGCCTCCCGCCGTGTTCTCGATCGCATCGGGAAGGGTCTCGCCGGTCTCGAGGTTCCTGATGCGCAGCCGGTACCGCTCGTCTCCCTCGGAGTCGACGGCGAATAGAAGCTTTGTGCCGTCGCCGGTCACGTCGAAGCTGCCGAGAGAGTAGAAGTCGTGGTTCGCAGCCTCGAAATTGTCGTCGAGCAGCACCTGCTCGCCGGGCAGGGCGGCCTGGTCGCCGGGCAGCACGGGCGGTGTCCAGTCGGATGCCGCGGCGAGCGGTGCCCGGCAGTGGATGCCGTACTGCTTGCCTTCGACGGTTCGCGTGTAGTACCACCACGCGCCTTCGCGCACGGGCACGCTCAAGTCGGTCTCCCGGGTGCGGTTCTTGATCTCGTCGAACAGTGTCGCCCGCAGCGGTGCGAGGTGGGCGGTCTGGTCGTCGGTGTACGCGTTCTCCGCCTCCAGGTGCGCCAGGACCGCGGGGTCTGTCTTCTCGCGCATCCACTCGTAGTCGTCGACCACGGTGTCGCCGTGATGCGATCGTTTGACGGGAATGCGGGGGGCGACGGGAGGCTCAACAGGCATGGGTTCAGGCTAGCCGTGGTGGGACCCGCCCCGAGCCCCCCGGGCCGGGCCCGGCTCGGCCAGGCGGCGAATCGCGGCAAGCAGACCTACACTGGCGTGGAGCACGATTGTCGTGGTCGTTTACGCGGGGGGCTGCGATGGTACACACACTTGTTCGCGCGGTCGCGCGTCCATCGGCGAACCTGTGGCTGGCCGCCACGGAATCGCGCTCTGCGCAAGTGCCCAGGCCGATGGATTCCCCCGTCATCCACACGACGGGCGCCGACCCCGCTCGCGTTCTCCTCATCGGGAGCGGCATCTCGGTCGGTTTCGGCGTGCTCTCCCACGAGCTCGCCCTGCCCGGGCAGCTCGCGAGGAGGCTCACCTCGATAACAGGGCGTGCGATGGACATCGACGTCGTGTCGAACCGGCCAATGACCGCGGAGTTCTGCCTGGACAGCCTGCGCGACGTCGCCATCGCCCGTTACGACGTGGTGTTGGTCACGCTCGGGCTGATCGAGGCCGTCACCTTCACCGACGTCGGCACCTGGAGTCGCGACATGGGAAGGGTCATCGACGCGTTGACCGAGGGCGGCTCGCCGGGCCAGGCGGTCTTCGTTCTCGCCGTGCCCCCGCTCGACGCGCTGCAGTCGTATCCGACCTTTATCGAACGGCTGGGGAGCCGGCACTCAGCCGACCTGGACTCCGCGACTGAGATCCTCTGCGAGAGCAAGGACCGGGTCTCCTTTCTTCCTTTCCGGCCCGATCCCCGAGTGGAGTCCGAACGATTCCGCGGCCCGGATACCTACGCGAAGTGGGCGCAGCTGATTGCCGAGCCCATCGCCGCGAAACTGGGTCTCGGCAAGACACGGGCATCCGACCTCGTTGAGCCGCAGGCGGAGAATGAACGCCAGGTGTCACTCCAGCTGCTCGAGATCCTGGACACCGAGCCGGAGGAGCGCTTCGATCGCATCACGCGCACCGCGAGAGATCTGCTCGGCACCGATGGGGCGGCAATCACCTTTCTCGACCAGGATCGCCAGTGGTTCAAGTCGCGCTTCGGCGTCGAACCGTCGCAAGTGCCGAGGCTGTGGTCCTTGTGCGATGCCACGATCCAGCGGCGCCACCACTTCATCGTCGAGGATGCCACCCAAGACCCCCGTTTCGCGGCGAATGTTTTCGTCACGGGGGCGCCGTATCTGCGGTTCTACGCCGGCTACCCGCTCGAGGCGCCGAACGGCGTTCGCGTCGGCACCCTGAGCGTGTTCGATTCGTCTCCGCGTGGCTTCACCGATGCCGACGCGGCACTGCTGCGTGGCCTAGCGCTGACCGTGCAGAACGAGCTCAGAAACTGATCGTCCTGCTCAGGACCTGACGCGCCTTCAGGATCTGACCCGTCTGCTGAGGGCAATCGCAAGAGACGCCACGCCGACGACGAACACGCTGATCCCGGCGACATAGGCGGCGACACCGACGTCGCCGGCCGGGCCATCCGGTTCCAGGAACGGATAGGGATACCAGCCGTCGGCCGCTCCGCGCACGAGAGTGGACGCCACCCAGAGCAGGGGATAGGCGAGGGCGAGCCAGATGCGTCCCCAGCCGAGACGTGGCCGGCCCGGGGCGAAGAGCCAGTCCGCAACCATGAAGAGGGGAATCCAGACGTGCTCGACCTCGCCGGGCCACGCGACGGCGACAAAGTCGCCTTCTGCTGGAATGTCACGCAGAAGCAGGTTGTAGACGACGCCGGTCACCGCGGCGTAGGTCACGGCACACACCCGGACGGCCGTGAACAGGTCCGAGTCTCGTCGCGACCTGAGCGCCAGCACGGCGCCCCCGACGAGCACGGCGACGTTGATGAACCCAGTCTGCACGGTGAAGAAGCTGAAATACTGCGGCGGTTCGAAGACTCCGTTCGCCACCTGATCGCCGATCTGGTGGGCGATCGCGGTGGCCATCGCGATCGCCGCGGCGAGACGGAGTGCGCCAGTCACGCCACGCGCGGTGGTCGACGGTTCGGTCTGCGCCGCGTCGTGTGCGGAGGGGTCGTGCGCGGCCGGGTCCTGGGGGTGGCGAGACGTCGTCGTCATTGACTCACCCTATGGCCGGTCGACGCGACCTGCCATGGCTCCTCCACCGTCCTCAGTGAAGGGTGCGGCTGGTCACTCGCAGGCGGACCCGTCGTCGTCACCGTCGAGCGTGGCAGAGTACCCCGGCTGGCCTGAGGAGATTGGCGCGGCGCCGGCCGCCCTGACGGCCGCACAGCTGGCGTAGTAGGCGCTTGTGTCCGGTGCGCCGGGCCCGCCCGTGTCGAGAGCCGACGCGTTCCCCGCGGGCTGCGCGGGGCAGGTGTCAAGCACGCGCGCCATCGCGTCATGCTCCGCCAAGGTCAGCCATAGACCGTAGGTCGACTTGACGGTGATCTGGCGCGCGACGTACTCGCAGCGGAATTCCCGGTTCGGCGGCAGCCAGGTGGCGG
>JAODAY010000148.1 GCA_025463665.1 Microbacteriaceae bacterium | reverse complement strand
GATCCTGCGTCGGCGCACATGGTGGCGGCCTGTTCCGCGGCGGAACAGGCCTCGAGACACTCCTGCATCAGCTTCATGTCCGTGCCCGACATGTCGGTGGACATCATGTTCATCATCTGGGTGGTCATACTCATTGCTGTCTCCTCGGTCGTCACGCGCGGGCCCGCCAACGAACCACTGAGAACGCATGGCTGTTCGAGCAACAGGGTACGCCGCGGCGGGGTGCACGGCTAGCGGTCGGGGCGGTTCGGTGCGGGACTGTCAGGGCGGTCCAACCGGGGCGGTTCAACGGGCGGCGCGCCCGAGCTCGCCGGAGCGCCGAGGTGCACGCCGACCGCCTCGGCGAAGGAGTCGCGGGTGCGACGGTTCAGGGCAGAAGGTGGCCAGCCGCGGTGAACAGGCGGTACCACTCGGCGCGGGTGAGCGGCACGTCGGAACCGAGTGCCGACTCCTGCACGCGCGCGATCGTTGTGGTGCCGAGAACGACCTGCATGTTCGCCGGGTGCCGGGTGATCCACGCCACTGCGATGGCCGAGGTCGGCACGGCATACTGGGCGGCCAGATCGTCGATGACATCGTTGAGCTCGGCGAAGTTCTCGCGGTCGCCGAGGAAGACACCGTCGAAGAACCCCTTCTGGAACGGAGACCAGGCCTGCAGCGTGATGTCATTGAGCCTGCTGTAGTCGAGCATTCCGAGATCGCGGCTGACCGACTGGTCGAGCACCGTCATGTTCGCCGCGACCCCCTGCGCGACGAGCGGGGCGTGCGTGATGCTCAGCTGGACCTGGTTGATCGCGAGCGGTTGGTTCACGTACTTCTTCAGCAACTCGGTCTGGCCGGGCGTGTGGTTCGAGACACCGAAGTGGCGCACCTTTCCCGCCGCGTGCAGTTCGTCGAACGCCGCCGCGACCTCCTCCGGCTCGACCAGGGTGTCGGGGCGGTGCAGCAACAGTGCGTCGAGGTAGTCGAGCTTCAGCGCCGCGAGCGACTCGTCGACGGTGTCGAGAATGTGCTGCCTCGAGAAGTCGAAGTAGCCGTTGCGAATGCCGACCTTCGACTGCACAACGACGGCCTCGCGCTCGGCCGGGGTGAAGCTGTCCGCGTCGCCGAACCGGCGCTCGCAGAAGTGGCGCTCACCGCCGTAGATGTCGGCATGGTCGAAGTAGTTGATTCCCGCGTCGCGAGCGGCGGCGACGAGGTCGCGGATTGCCGCGTCGTCGAGCTCGCCGATGCGCATGAGGCCGAGGATGACGTTGGAGGTCTCGAGATCGGTCTGCGGCATGGTGGAGATCTTCATTGATGCGCCCTTTCGTTTGCTCCGCGACGTCGGTCAGTCAGACGGAGGGTGTGTACAGCTTCGCAGCAAACGCCGCCGCAACGAGCGCCCGCAGCGACTCGCGCGACCCGCCAACGATCCCGGCGGTCCTCGCCTGCACGAGCACGTTGCCGATCGCGGTCGCCTCGACGGGGCCTGCCTGCACGGGCAGCCCGCTGCGGTCGGCGACGAGCTGGCAGAGCAGCTCGTTCTGCGAGCCGCCGCCGACGATGTGGATCACCGACACCCGCTTGCCCGACAGCGTCGACGCGGTGCGCACCGCGTCGACGAATGCCGTGGCGAGGCTTTCAATGATGCTGCGGGTAAACTCGGCGCGGTTCGCGGGCACCGGCTGGCCGTGATCCCGGCACCACTCGGCGATGCGCGCGGGCATGTCGCCGGGGGCGAGAAAGCGCACGTCGTTCGCGTCGAAGACCGTGACCGGCACCGAGACGGCGGATGCCGCGGCGAGCAGCCCGGGCAGAGAGACGACTGTGCCGTCCCGCTCCCATTCCCGCACGGACTCGCTCAACAGCCAGAGACCCATGACGTTGTGCAGGTAGCGCGCGGTGCCGTCGATGCCGCCCTCGTTGGTGAACCCGGCGAGCCTGCCCGCCTCGCTGAGTTGCGCTCGCTCGAGCTCGACGCCGACGAGACCCCAGGTTCCGCATGAGACGTAGGCGAAATCCTCGGTCGTCGCCGGGATCGCCGCGACGGCCGACGCCGTGTCGTGGGAACCCACCGTCGTCACGACCGTCGACGCCCCGATGCCGGTCTCGCGGGCGACGGCCGGGAGCAGCCCGCCGATGACGGTGCCGGGGGCGACGAGTTCCGGCAGGATGCCGCGGGGCAACCCGAGGCGGCTGATGAGCCCATCGTCCCACTGCCCGGTCGCGGCGTTCACGAGACCCGTCGTCGAGGCGTTCGTGCGCTCGGCGTGGCGTCGGCCGGTGAGCCAGAAGGCGAGCAGGTCAGGCACGAGCAGCATTCCGTCCGCGGCGTCGAGCGAGCCGGCGAGGCGGTCGGCGGTGAGCTGGAACAGGGTGTTGAACGGCAGGTGCTGCAGCCCGTTCACGGCATAGAGCTCGACGGGCGAGACGAGGGCGTGCGCCGCCGCAACCCCGGCGTGGGTGCGCTCATCGCGGTAGTGGTACGGAACCCCCAGCATCCTGTCGCCGCGCATGAGCGCGTAGTCGACGGCCCAGGAGTCGATGCCGATGCTCGCGAGCCGTGGCTCGGCACGCGCCGCCGCGCCGAGGCCGGTCAGCACGTCGCCGTACAGTCCGAGGATGTTCCAGTGCAGTCCGTCGACCATGCGCACGGGGGTGTTACCGAAGCGCGCCACGGTCGCGATGACGAGTTCGTTCGTCGAGACCCGGGCGAGCATGACGCGGCCGCTGGTGGCCCCGAGGTCGACGGCGGCGACCGTTCCGCTCATGCGCCGACCCGAACGGCGAACGGGCCGGGAGTGGCGTTCCTCATCGCAGGAATGCCGCGGCGACGCCGGCGTCGACGGGAATGTGCAGGCCCGTCGTGTGGCTGAGGTCGCCGGTGCACAGCACGAACACCGCGTTGGCGACGTTCTCGGGCAGCACCTCGCGCTTGAGCAGGGTGCGCTGCGCGTAATACTTGCCGAGCTCCTCTTCGGGCACGCCGTAGACGGCGGCGCGCTGGGCTCCCCAGCCTCCGGCGAATATGCCGGAGCCGCGAACGACGCCGTCGGGGTTGATGCCGTTGAC
>JAODAY010000121.1 GCA_025463665.1 Microbacteriaceae bacterium | reverse complement strand
CTGGGCGCCGCCGGCCTCGGCCGGAGCATCCGCTTTCCGTCCGCACCGATTGATCCCGTCGCCTCGGACTATCCCGTGCGGCTCGAGGGGCAACTCGACTCGACCCTGTCTCGGGGCATGTGGCTGGTCAAGTGGCTGCTCGCGATCCCTCACTTCATCGTGCTCGCCTTCCTGTGGGCCGCGTTCCCGGTCGTGGTGCTGGCATCCGGGCTGATGATCCTGTTCACCGGCCGCTATCCGGTGGCCTTCTTCGAATTCGTAGTAGGGGTGCTCCGGTGGAACTGGCGAGTGGCGTTCTACGCAACCGGTGTGCTGGCCACCGACCAGTACCCGCCGTTCACCCTTGCCCGCACCGGCTTTCCGGCGACCTTCGATGTCGGGTACCCCGACAGGCTCTCCCGCTGGAAAGTGGTGTTCAAGTCCTGGCTGCTGGCCCTCCCGCACCTCGTGATCATCGCGATCCTGAGCGGCAGCGTGTGGTTCGTGTCTGAAGGGCCGGCCGCGACGGGGCTCGTCGGACTGCTGGTCTTCATCGCCCTGCTCATCCTGCTCTTTACAAAGAGCTACAGCGTCGGCCTGTTCGACCTGATCATGGGCATTCAGCGCTGGGTGTACCGGGTGTTCGCCTATGCATCCCTGTTGCGTGACGACTACCCGCCGTTCCGACTCGACCAGGGCGCACGCGAGGCCGCCCTTCGGCTCCCCGGACTGCCGTCAGACACGAAGTAGCCGCGATACTCGAGCGGCGACCGTGGTTGCCGCTGGAAACGCGAACCGCTCCTGAGACACTCAGGAGCGTTTCGTGCCTGCCCATTGAGGCAACACCAGCGGAGGACCACTCTGGGTGAGTCAGCACGATCAAGGATGTCGGAAAGGACGAGACGATGCCTCTCTATCTGTCGAGGTTCAGCTACACCCCGGAAACGTGGGCGAGGCTGGTTCGGAGCCCTGAGGACCGCGGGGACGCCGCACGGGCGTACATCGAGGCGGTGGGCGGGGAGCTCCGTGGATTCTGGTACGCATTCGGCGAGAACGACGGATACACGCTGTGGGAAGCTCCCGACAACGTGTCGATGGCCGCAGTCGCTCTCGCAATCAGCGGAGGCGGCGGGCTGCGATCGATTGAGACGACGGTGCTGCTGACGGTCGACGAGACGCTGGACGCGCTACGCATGGTCGACCGGATCCCGTACCGACCGCCCGGAGGCTGAGATACCGGCCCGCTACCCTTGACCCGCGATTCCGGCCCCGGGGTCACCACTGACGTTTTCGCGCGCCATGGCGTGTGCCGAGGCCTCGGGCACCCACCGAACATCGCCGTGCTCGACGTTGGCTCCGCGTGCCAGCACGAAGAGCAGCGCAGATAAACGGTTGAGGTAGCGGGCGGCCAGCGGGTTGATCGACGTCGGGTGCGCCTCGACGGCCGCCCAGACGGAGGCTTCGGCGCGGCGCACGATGGCGCGCGACTGGAAAAGCAGGGCCGCGGCGACGGTGCCGCCGGGCAGGACGATGCCCGAGAGATCGGCGGCCTGCTGCGCGAAGTGATCGACCGCACGCTCGAGCCGGGTGAGGTGGTACTCGCTGATGCGCGCCTTCGCCGGCTCGGCGTCGTCGAGAGGAACCAACAGGTCGGCGACGAGATCGTAGAGGTCGTTCTGCACGCTGGCGAGCGTGGACGTCACCTCGATCGGCAGTCCGCCCACCGCCATAGCCACGCTCACGGCGGCATTCGCCTCGTCGCAGTCGTTGTAGGCGGCGACGCGCACGTCGGTCTTGGCGACGTCACCGTGGCGGCCGAGGGTGGTGTGGCCGGAGTCGCCCTCACCGGTGTACAGGGGTGCTCCGGTCTGTCGGGATTGGTCGAGTTCAGCCATACGTCAACATTAGTAATCGCCCCGGCATGCGCGTAGCGTTTAGGGGTGCCGCGGACAGTTCGTCGCCCACTGGGGCGGTTTTCCGCTACGGGGATCGTCATTGTCGCGTGTTGAGGGAGCAAGGAGCATCATCATGAGGGGTCAATCCGGCGATCGAATCGAGTCCTCCGTGGGGGACGCGGTGAGTCAACCCGGCCGAACGGGATGGGCCACGGTCGACAAGACCGTCTTCGGCGTGTCGGCAGGCATCATCGTGGTGATCTGCCTGCTCGGGGTGCTGTTCACCGAAGCCGTGGGCGACGCCGCGTCATCCGCCCTCGGCTGGGTCACCACCAACCTCGGCTGGCTGTTCATCTTCGGCGCATCCGGTTTCGTCGTCTTCTCCCTCGTGTTGGCCTTCGGTCGATACGGCAGCATTCCGCTCTCCCGCGAGGGGCAGGGCACGGAATTCTCTACGATGTCGTGGGTGGCCATGATGTTCAGCGCCGGCATGGGCATCGGGCTGATGTTCTTCGGCGTGTACGAACCGGTCACCCATCTCGTGGACCCGTCGCCGTTCGTCGACGCGGCACCGGAGAGCGCCGATGCCGCAAACGCCGCCATGGCCTACACCTTCTTCCACTGGGGCCTTCACCCGTGGGCCATCTACTCGGTGGTCGGTCTCGCCCTGGCCTATTCCACCTACCGGATGGGCAGGGGCAACTTGATGAGCGCGCCGTTCCAGGCCATCTTCGGCAAGGAACGGATCGAGACCAAGGGCTGGGGCAAGCCGATCGACATCCTGGCCATCATCTGCACCAAGTTCGGATCGGCGACCTCTCTCGGGCTGGGCGCGCTGCAGATCGCGGCCGGTGTCTCACTCCTGCGCACGGGGAGTCTCGATGAGGACCCCGGCACGGCCCTGCCGATCATCATCATCTGCGTGCTCACGGTGGGCGTCGTACTCTCCGCCGCGAGCGGGCTCGCGAAGGGGATCAAGTGGCTCAGCAACACGAACATGGTGTTGTCGGCGGTGCTCCTGGTGTTCGTCTTCGTGGTCGGTCCGACGGTGTTCATTCTGAACCTTCTGCCGTCCTCCATCGGGGCCTACCTCACCGACCTCGTTCCCATGAGCTTCCACTCCGCGGTATTCGGCGGTGACGACTGGCTGGCCAGCTGGACGATCTTCTACTGGGCGTGGTGGATCTCCTGGACGCCGTTCGTCGGCACGTTCATCGCCCGCATCTCCCGCGGCCGCACCATTCGCGAGTTCGTTCTCGGCGTGCTGCTGGTGCCGACAGCGGTCAGCATCCTCTGGTTCGTCGTCTTCGGCGGTGCGGGTTTGAATCTCCAGCTCAACGGTGTCGATATCGCCGGCACGGGCAGCGAGGCGGCCGGGTTCTTCGCGGCGCTGCAGGAGTACCCGTTCTTCATCGGCGCAGCCCTCGTGGTGATGGTGCTGACCGCGGTGTTCTTCGTCAGCGGCGCCGACGCGGGTGCCCTCGTGCTCGGAACGCTGTCCAGTCGCGGAAAGAAGGAGCCGTGGAAGCCCCTCGTCATCTTCTGGGCCGTACTCACCGGCGCCGTCGCCGCCGTTCTCCTGTTCGTCGGCGGGCTCGACGCGCTGCAGACCTTCACGATCCTGGCGGCGAGTCCCTTCATTCTGATCATCATCGGGCTGTGCGTGTCGCTCTACGTCGACCTGCGCCGCGACCCGTGGCGTCAACGCACGCCGGGGGCCGTTCGGTCCTCCTCGGGCGTAGCGGGGGCCGTGCCGTTCACGAACTCGCGCACTGAGGGGGCGCTGGTGACCGACAATTCGGCGTCCCCGCCCGATCAGGCGACCAGGTAGGCCGATCAGGCGGGTGCCGCGCTCGGGCGCGGCGCCCGCCTAGGCGTCGACCGTCGCCGGGTATGACTCCTGCAGCACCCGCCCCAGCATCCGCGCTATTTGGCGGGGTCCGGAAAGTGGTGCGACCGCTTCGACGTCGGTGTTGTAGTTCGTATTGGTGTTGACGTCGTAGGTGACGACACGACCGTCGGTCGTCTCAATGAACTCGATGCCCGCGATCGCGATGCCCTGTGCTTCGGTGAACGCCCGGTACGTGTCGAGGATCGGGTGGTCGAACCCCTCACGCAACGCGAAGAGCTTCTGCCCCTCGACCGGCGCGATCGAGGCGCCGGGCGGAGTGACGAGTGCGCCGGTCGCGGGGTCGACCTCGCATGCGTCGGCCGGGCACAACTGGTAGCCCCCTCTCGCGGTGTCGGCGGTGATGGCGTAGACCACTTCGCCGTCGACGATCTCCACGCGGGTGATGCGTGGCGCGGCGGGCCGGAGGTACTCCTGCACGAGGGTGATGCCGTCTTGCGGCTCGTCGAAATCGTCGGATGCCACCCAGTCGGCCAGTTCCGCGACGCTCTCGAAGCGGCGCACGCTGAGTCCCTTGCCGCCCTGGTTGTGCTTGGTGATGAACGGGGTCGGGAACCCGCGCGCCGCATCGACCAGGTTGTGCCTGCCGATCACGGCCTTCGTGCGCGGAACGTCGATGCCGAACGCCTTGAGCGCCGTGAGCTGGTCGACCTTGCTCACCTCGAGCTCGAGCACGCGTCGGCCGTTGATCGTGCGGCGACCGTGCGCCTCGAGCCAGTTGAGCACGGAGCGCGTGTACTCCTTGGTGAGGTCGTGTCCGCGCGTGTGCGACGAGGCACTGATGCGCGACCAGAAGACGCCTTCCGGTGGCACGGCATCGAGGTCGAGCACGCCGTCGACGAGAAGCCACTCGACGAAGGGAACGCCCTCGGCCTCGAGGGCCGAACGGAACGGTCCGAACCACTCGGGGTTCTCGTGGATGGCGTAGACAACGGGAGCCGTCATGAAAAGTACCTCCTCTTACAGCACGCTCTTGGATAGCCGGTGGATAGTCACAGCACCCACGGCGGCGAATGGATGCAGCGGGTCGGGGTCTCCCGAACCCGTAGGGCCGCCCAGGCGGGAGTGACCCACGGCGCTGAGAACCGCGAAGGCGTCGCCCTTGTCCCAGCCGTGGTCGTTCACGAGGAATCCGAACAGGTCTTCGTAGCCGCGCCTGATGCTCTCCTGCACCGGGTCGCCGAGACCAACGAAGATCCACTCGTCCGGCGTCTCGACGCGGGGCGCGCGCAGCGCCATTCCGGGCACGAGGTCGACGCTGACGACCGCCACGCCCTCCGCCTCGATGGCGACGAACGAGGACTCACCCTCGGCCATGATCGCGTGGATATCGCCGATGGACAGCAGTGCGCCCTCGACCGCGACCGGCAAGTACACGACGGAGCCGGGCCTGCAGTCGGTGAGGTCCATGTTGCCGCCCTGCCCGTAGCTGGGCATGATCGTCGAGTTGGATCCCTCCGCAGGCGCGGTGCCGATGCATCCGATCATCGGCCGGGCCGGGAACACGTGGCGGTCCGTGACGTGCACGCCGTCGGCATCGATCGGCACCAAGCGGGTGAACATCTCGTCGCCCATCACGTGCTGCAGCGCACCCGAGCCCGGGAGACTCACGGACCAGCCGTGCTCTTTCAACCGAATCTCGTGGATGGTGACGGCAAGCGTGTCGCCGGGCTGTGCGCCCTCGACGTAGAGCGGACCGGTGACCGGGTTGATCTGGGCGGTGAGCCTCGCCATGTCTTTGTACTCGTGCAGCTGCGCGTACACGGCGTCACTGGTTTCGAAGGCGATACGCTCCCCCGTGCCGGGGGCGATGCGCAGGGCGGGCGGTTCGTCGGGCGAGAAGTGGCCCTTGCCGTAGGTCTTGTCGAGGAAGTGTTCCATCGTTCACAGCCCTCCGCGTTCGCCGGTCGCCGGTACTTCGGCGTTGCCGTCTGCGTCTTCCCCGCTCAGCACCGTCTTGCGACCGGTGCTGCGGTAGTAGAGGAAGACGCCGGCACCGATGACGAGCCAGACGATTCCACCCACCTTAGCTTCGACGTTCGCGTTCAGAAGCACGTAGCCGATGATCAGGAACCCGACGACCGGCACGACGAGATGCAGCAGGTAGTTCTTCGACTTCTTGCGCACGATGTAGTGCACGATGACCGAGAGGTGCAGCATCATGAAGCCGAACAGCGCCCCGAAGTTGACCAGCGAGGCGATGAGGTTGATCTGGCCGACGAAGAACAAGACCAGGATCGCGGAGAGGCCGGACACGACCAGGATCGCCGCCTGGGGCACTTGGCGCTTGTTGATCTTGCGGAGGAATTTGGGCAGTTGACGGTCGCGGCTCATCGAGTAGAGCAGACGCGACGTCGCGGCCTGGGCGGCCATGGCGTTGGCGATGCCCACGGCGAGTACGTTCACCACGAAGAAGGCGGTGGCCCAGCCGCTGCTGGACGCGGCCTCGACGAGGAGGAAGAAGGCGTTGCCCACTTCGTCGTCGCTGAAGGATTCGCGTCCTCCGGCGAGGGCGCTCGCGAGCCAGGTCTGCAACACGAAGCAGAACGCCACGATGAACAGCGCGATGATCATGGCCTTGCCCGCGGAGTTGCGGCGGCCGGTCGATTCCTCGGCCATGGTGGAGATGCCGTCAAAACCGAGGAAACTCAGCACCGCGATGGACAAGGCGGATGCAATCAGCGGGCCGCTGACCTTGCTCGAGTCCCAGATGGGATCCGTGGTGAATTCGGCGCCCGGGATCGTGCCCCCGTTCAGCGCCGTGACGGCGATGATCACGAAGATCACGATGAAGATCACTTCGATCGCAAGGAAGATGCGGTTCATCCGTTTGATCGAACTGATGCCCAGCAGGTTGACGACCGTGTTGATCGCCACGAAAATCAGGGCCCACATCCACCGCGGCGTGCCCGGGAAGATGCCGATCATCGACTCCGCCGCGAACACGTAGAGCAGGGTCGGCACGAGGAGGTAGTCGAGCAGAATGGCCCAGCCGGCGAAGAAGCCTGCGGCCGGGTGGATGCCGCGACCGACGTAGGAGAACACCGAACCGGCCAGCGGAATCGACTTGGCCATCTGGGCGTAGGCGATCGCCGTGAAGATCATCGCGATGTGACCGATGAGGTAGACGAGCGGCTCCATTCCGCACGACTCGTTGTAGACGGTGCCGAAGATCGCCCACGGCGCGATCGGGTCCAT
>JAODAY010000074.1 GCA_025463665.1 Microbacteriaceae bacterium | reverse complement strand
TCCAGCGACGCATGGGGTCTTTGAGGCGCGACTCGAACCGTGCTTGTTGCTCGTCGTCGGAGACGGAAAACCAGTACTTGACGAGGATGATGCCCTCGTCGATGAGCATCTTCTCGAAAATCGGCGTTTGCTCCATGAAAAGCTCGTACTGTTCGGGCGTGCAGTAGCCCATGACCCGCTCGACTCCTGCGCGGTTGTACCAGGAGCGGTCCATGAGCACGATCTCGCCCGCCGTCGGCAGGTGCTCGATGTAGCGCTGAAAGTACCATTGGCCCTTTTCGCGCTCGCTCGGCGTCGGCAGGGCGACGACCAGCGCGGAGCGGGGGTTGAGGTACTGCATGATTCGCTTGATCGCGCCGCCCTTGCCCGCGGCATCCCGGCCCTCGAAAATCACGACGACGCGCGCGCCAGTATCGATGATCCACTGCTGCATGCTCACGAGTTCGATTTGCAGCCGCTCGAGCTCCGCCTCGTACAGATCCTTCGGGATCCGGGTGAACTGTTTTTTCGCGGTCTTCGAGGCCGACATAGGGGGGGGTCCCAGCGGTAGTGACGAATGCGTCGGCGGATGAAACGGAGCACAACGGGCGCGTCGGCGCACGTTCGCCGCCGTAGCTTACGCCCACGTCATCGGCAAGCGACGCTCAGGCTTAGTCATTGCGCTCGCGGGCGTTTAGTGTGACTGCATGACCGATGCGACCACCAAGACAGCCGCCGTAATCTACAACCCCATCAAGGTCGACCTCGATGCGCTGCGCGAGGCCGTGGCCACCGAGCAGCAGGCCGCGGGCTGGGGCGAGACGCTGTGGTTCGAGACGTCCGTCGAGGACGTCGGCCAGGGCGTGACGAAGCAGGCAATCGACGCGGGCGTCGACCTCGTGATCGCGGCGGGCGGCGACGGAACGGTGCGCGCGGTCTCCGAGGCCCTGCGCGGCACCGGCATCGCCGTCGCGCTGCTGCCTTCGGGCACAGGCAACCTGCTCGCGCGCAACCTCAAGCTCACACTCAACGACATGGCCCACTCGTTGCACTCCGCGTTCACCGGCGTCGACCGCGACGTCGATCTCGGCGTCATCGATATCGAGCGTGCCGACAAGAGCCGCGAGAAGCACGTCTTCGTCGTGATGGCGGGCATGGGCATCGACGCGAAGATGATCAAGAACACCGACGACGACCTCAAGGCGAAGGCCGGCTGGGCAGCCTATGTCGACGCGATCGTCAAGTCGCTGCGCGACCCCGACGAGCTGCACCTGCGTTTCCGGCTCGACGACGGGGCGCCGAAGCGCGCGACGGCCCACACCGTCATCATTGGCAACTGCGGCTCGCTGCCGGCCAACGTGCTGCTGCTGCCCGAAGCGGTCGTCGACGACGGCCTGTTCGACCTCATGCTCATGCGCCCGGGCGGCCTGCTCGGCTGGATTCGCGTGTGGACGAAGATCGTCTGGACCAACGGCATCGTGCGCCGCACCAAGGCGGGCAAGGCTCTCGCCGGGGAGCACAAGAACGACGGCGACCTGCACTACGAGACGGGCACCAAGTTCGTCGCCCGCCTGTCGCGGCCCGAGGAGATCGAGCTCGACGGCGACGCCTTCGGCAAGGCGGTCGCGTTCAAGGCGTGGATCGACCCGGGTGCACTGCGCGTGCGGATGCCGGCCGAGGCCGCCTGAGCACCACAGCTCTCGACCGTCAGTGGCCGAAGCGCGTCGTCACTCCCGGCGAGTAGAGCACCGAGTCGGGCGGCCGACTCGCCAGATCGGCAAAGCCGGCGCGCGCGAGGAGGGTGTCTTCGAGCCGCACGAGTTCTGCGCGAAACAGCGCCCACGGCTCGTGCTGGTTGCGCAAGTAGAGCGTGCGTCCGCGCACGCGGGTGAAGAGGGCCCACCGCGCCGTGAGGAAGTCGGCGAGCGGGTCGCCGTGCACCTGGTCCGTCGTCCGGCGCGCCACGATCCGCGACGTCGCCGAGCGAGCGAGGTGCCGTCGGGAGGAGAAGTGGAGCTCGTCACCGCGCAGCTCCAGGGTCGTGCTCGACCAGACGTATGGAAGGGCGAAGGCGACGCGAGCGGCCAGCACCGACGCGAGACGTGACGCCTCGAGCGACACGAAGACGACTCCCCGCCGCCCGAGGTCGTCGACGGCATAGAGGCGCACGTTGACCTCGACGAAGTCGCCGAAGTAGGGGATGGCGGGACTGCCGAAGAGCGTCGCGCGGTCGAGCACGAACGGAATGAGCCCCACCCAGCTGGAACCGTCGAATTCGTCCGGTCGCAGCCCGGCCGGGAGCAGCGGAGCGACGACGGCGGCATCCACGCGCCAGTGCACGAAGACCAGATCGGACCAGCGCTGACTCGCCACCGAGCGCCCGGAGAGGGCGAGGGCGTTCGCCGAGACGGGCTCCGCGGCCGAGTACGACATGCGGTGCAGTCTAGTGTCGAACAGGTGAACGGCGGGGCCGACTGCGTTAGCCTGCACCGCGCCCCGTTTCGCTCGAGTGAGGACCAGCAGTGGACACGCATTTCGACCTTCACGGCAACTTCGCCGACAGGACGTTGCTGACGGATGCCGCGGCCGGCAGCCGCACGGTCGGCCTCGACGGTGTGCTCACGGGCCGTGGGCGCAGGGCCCGCCGGGCCCGCGTGCCGGGATCCGGTGCCGTGGAGGGCTACCGCTGGGGCCTCGCCGACACCTTCACCCAGACCTGGTGGCCGCAGGGCGTCGCCGTCGGCCATCACGAGGGCGCGCCCCTCGTGATCACGAGCTGGTTCGCCCAGCCGAAACGCCGCCGCGAGATGGGCTCGCGCATCAGCATCATCGACCTGCGCAACCCGCGCCGCGCCCGCTACCACCACGTTCTGCTCGTCGCCCCGCGGCGCACCGACGACGGCATATCGCTCGACCCGGTGCGCATCCATGCGGGCGGGATCGTCTGGGTCGGCGATCGGTTGTTCGTCGCGGCGACCTACGGCGGCATCCGCGAGTTCCGCCTCAGCGACATCATGCGCGCACCCTCCCGCGGCCCGCTGCGTCGCTCGACCGGCCCGTTCGGCTATCGCTACCTCCTGCCGGAGTCGGGCGGCTACCTGCCCCCGAACGCCGAAGCGAAGAAGAGGATGCGCTACTCGTTCCTGTCGCTCGAGAGCGGCAGCGGCATCCGTGGCCTCGACGGCGACGAGTTGCGGCTCGTTGCGGGGGAGTACGGCACGAGCGACCGCCGCCGCCTCGCCCGCCTGCGACTGCTGAAAGACGGCACGGTGATCGACGCGGCGCACGTGCCGAGAATCGCGCAGATGCAGGGCGCCGTGCTGCACGACGGAGTCTGGTTCGTCAGCGCGAGCCGGGGCGACAAGACCCCGGGCGACCTGTGGACGGGAACGCCCGACGCGATGACGCGGCACGTCGGGGTGCTGCCTCCCGGCCCTGAAGACCTCGCGGCGTGGCCCGAGCGCGACCAGCTCTGGTCGGTCTCGGAGTTTCCGGGCAAGCGCTGGGTATTCGCCGTCGACCTGAAGCGCTGGGCGGATGAGGGACGGCGAACGATGTGACCTCGCGGTCGTGCAAAGAAAGGCTCGTGCACTCGTTCTATTGGGCCATATCGCCCGTCTCCGGTGCGCCCATCTTCGGCTTGTAGCGCAGAAGAACCGCGCCCTTGCTCGACGGCGCCGCTGCCTCGATCAACTCGAGCGAGGCGGGCGGTCCGTCGGCAGGGAACAGGCGTTTGCCTGCCCCGAGCACAATCGGATACACCCACAGGTTGAGTTGGTCGAACAGTCCCTCGGCGACGAGGGTGCGCGAGAAGTCGACGCTGCCGATGACGTGAATCTCCCGGTGCCGCTCACGCAGCACCGACAGTTCCGCCGCGAGATCGCTGCCGAGCAGGTGCGAGTCGCGCCACTCGAGCTGGGGTGCGCTCCGCGACGCGACATACTTCGGAATCGCATCGAACTTGCGTGCGATCTCGTTCTCGGGCCCGTCAAGCTGGTGCGGCCAGTACCCGGCGAAGATGTCGTAGGTGCGTCGACC
>JAODAY010000066.1 GCA_025463665.1 Microbacteriaceae bacterium | reverse complement strand
ACGCCAGAGATCACGCCCCCGACTGGGAGGAGGAGTAACCATGAGTCACGTACTTTCCCTGCTCGTCGAAGACAAGCCCGGCCTGCTGACTCGGGTGGCCGGCCTCTTCGCCCGTCGCGGCTTCAACATCGAGAGCCTTGCCGTCGGCAAGAGCGAGATTCCCGGGCTCTCCCGCATCACCGTCGTGGTGGACGTCGAGGAGCTACCGCTCGAGCAGGTGACGAAGCAGCTGAACAAGCTGGTGAACGTCATCAAGATCGTCGAACTCGACCCCGAGTCATCCGTCACCCGGGAGCATCTGCTCATCAAGGTGCGTGTCGACAATTCGACCCGCTCGCAGGTGCTCGAGGCCGTCACGCTGTTTCGCGCCCGCGTCGTCGACGTGGCGACCGACGCGCTCGTCATCGAGACGACGGGCGACAGCGGCAAGACCCAGGCGTTCGTGCGCATCCTCGAGCCATACGGCATCAAGGAGATCGCGCAGAGCGGCCTCCTCGCCATCGGGCGGGGCAGCAAGAGCATCACCGAACGCGTCTTCAAGAACTGACAACCACGGTCGCCGAGGCACTCGACGCGACCGCATGCAGCGCCCCTGAGTCTTTTCGAGTGTCTCAGGGACCGAAACCCAGAGAAAGATGAAAACAAGTGACTGAAATCTTCTACGACAACGATGCCGACCTCGCGCTGATTCAGGGCAAGAAGGTCGCCGTCATCGGCTACGGCTCGCAGGGTCACGCGCACGCGCAGAACCTGCGCGACTCCGGCGTCGAGGTCGTTGTCGGCCTCAAGGAGGGCTCGAAGTCGAAGCAGAAGGCCGAGGAGGCCGGCTTCACCGTGCTGACCGGCGCCGAGGCCGCCGCCTGGGCCGACGTGATCGTCATCCTCGCCCCCGACCAGAGCCAGCGTCACCTCTACGCCGATGACATCGCCGGCAACCTCTCCGAGGGCAAGGCCCTCGTCTTCGGTCACGGCTTCAACATCCGCTACGGCTACATCACCGCTCCCGCCGGTGTCGACGTGCTGCTCGTCGCCCCCAAGGGACCGGGTCACACCGTGCGCCGCGAGTACGAGGCGGGCCGCGGCGTTCCCGTCATCGTCGCCGTCGAGCAGGACGCGACAGGGGCGGCATGGGACCTCGCATGGTCCTACTCGAAGGCGATCGGCGGCCTGCGTGCCGGCGGCATCAAGACCACCTTCACCGAAGAGACCGAGACCGACCTGTTCGGCGAGCAGGCTGTGCTGTGCGGCGGCGTCTCGCAGCTCGTGCAGTACGGCTTCGAGACCCTGACCGAAGCCGGCTACCAGCCGCAGATCGCCTACTTCGAGGTGCTGCACGAGCTCAAGCTCATCGTCGACCTCATGTGGGAGGGCGGCATCGCCAAGCAGCGCTGGAGCGTCTCCGACACCGCCGAGTACGGCGACTACGTCTCGGGTCCGCGCGTGATCACGCCCGAGGTCAAGCAGAACATGCAGGCGGTCCTCGCCGACATCCAGTCCGGCGCCTTCGCCGAGCGCTTCATCGCGGACCAGGACGCCGGAGCCCCCGAGTTCCTCGCCCTGCGCGAGAAGGGTGCTGCACACCCGATCGAGGCGACCGGCAAGGAATTGCGCGCGCTCTTCGCGTGGAAGCAGCAGGACGCCGACTACACCGACGGCTCGGCCGCCCGCTAGTCCGGCAGTCCAACTGACGACGCCCGCTTCCGGGGTGTGGCACGGTTCTCCGTGTCGCACACCGGGGGCGGGCGATACCCAGTCCGACACCGACCCACAGGGCGATCCCCGCGATCATCCACCCGTCGGCCGGCGCCGGTTGCGCGCGCTGCGCCTCGTCCGCCGACCGCGTGGGTGAGAGCCAGGACCACTCATGCTCGTCTCCCGGTTGTGCTTCACCCGCGTTGAAATGGCCATGTGGTCCTTCGGTCGCTGCTGGTGCCGTGCGGCGGAGTGCCGCGCCGTTCACCGTACGAGCGGGTGGTTGCGCCTAGTAATCCCCGGAACTGGCTACCGCTCGGTCACCGCAGCAGTGTCAGGATAGTTATGCCCGGCATGCTCACGCGTGTGTCAGCGGGAGATCGTACAACGGTCATGAGCACGTCACCGCATCGGCTGCACCGCACGACGAGCCCGGGCGCATCCGCGTAGACCATCGCTCGTGCGAGCTCGGCCTCGTCGCCGCAGCCGGCACAGGTTCCGGTCGCGAGTGTCATGTCGCCGAGGAACAGCTCCGCGAGAGCACCGGCGAGTGCGTTGCCATCGAGGTGCGTCATGACAGACCGCCGAAGCGCTCAGTCTTCACGGATGCCGCGGGGTGCCCGATCTCGACGAGCCAGGTTGCGACGCTCTCGACGAAGGCGGTCGGCCCGCACACGAACACCATGGGCGCATCCCGCGCCGGCAGCGTCGTCGCCGCGAGCAGCTCGGGCGTCACGCGGCCGGGACTGGTGGTCCACCCGACCGGGGCCGCGCGGGTGTAGACCCACGTGATGTCGAGGGAGGGGGAGGACAAGGCCTCGAGTTCGTCGCGGAAGAAGACGTCCTCCGGCGCGCGCACCGAGTAGAGCAGTCGGAAGGGCGCGGCACTGCCGCTCGCGGCGTGCGCCCGGAGCATCGCCATGAGCGGCACGATGCCCGAGCCGCCCGCGATGAGCTGCACGGGCTCCGGCTGGGTCGGCCGCCAGACGAACCAACCGCCGAGCGGGCCGCGCAACTCGAGTTCGTCGCCCGGCTCGAGCTCCTCGACGAGGTACGGGGATACCTCGCCCGTCGGCAGCTTGTCGACAGCCAGTTCGATGCGGTCGCCTGCGCCCGCTGTGGCGACCGAGTACGACCGCACCGCCGTGTACCCGTCCGGCGCGGTGAGCCGCACGTCGACGTGCTGGCCGGCGACGTTGCCACCCCACCCGGGCACGTCGATGAGGATGCTGCGTGCCGACGGGGTCTCGGCCCGCGTCGCCGCGACCACACCGAGCTTCCAGTCGCCGACGCTGCGGCCGCTGCGCGCGGGCGCACCGGTCACCTGCGTCCCCGTCTCACGCGTGCCAGCCACGTGCGCGCCGGTCACTCGGGCGCCGGTCTCGCGGCGGTCGTGCGCGGGACGCGCCTCACGAGTAGCGCTGCTCACGCCAGGGATCGCCATAGAGGTGGTAGCCGTTCTGCTCCCAGAAACCCGGGTCGTCGTCGCTCGTCGTCTCGATGCCGCGCACCCACTTCGCGCTCTTCCAGAAGTAGAGGTGCGGCACGAGCAGGCGTGCCGGCCCGCCGTGTTCGGGCGCGAGCGGCTCCCCGTCGAACTCGAAGGCGACCCACGCCTTGCCGCCGGTGAGATCCTCGAGCGGAACGTTCGTCGTGTACCCGCCGTAGGAGTGCACCATCGTGTACTCGTTCGTCGTCTCCACGCCCGCGAACAGCGTGTCGAGCGAGACGCCGCGCCACGTGGTGCCGAGCTTCGACCAGCGCGTCACGCAGTGGATGTCGGTCGCGATCTCCTCGCTCGGCAGCGCCATGAACTCGTCCCAGTTCCATCGCTGCACCGCGCCGGCCCCCGTGCTGATCGTGAACTCCCACGTGGCAGTGTCGATGCGCGGCGTCGGGCCGGCCGACAGCACCGGAAAGCCCTCGGTGAGAAACTGGCCAGGCGGCAGGTTTGGATTCTGCTCCCGTGCGCGCCCGGTGAAGCCGCGAGTGAAGATTCCCATGCGAGTTCTCCTCCGGTGGAAGGTACGTCGGTTGCACTCACACTAGTGACAGCGCGGCGAGCGGCGCCAGCATTCGAACTAGTGTTGAGGAATGACGCGCCTCGCCCTCGGCCTTCCCTCGATCCGGCGGGATCCGGCGAGCATGCCGTCCACACGGGGGCGACCGGATGTCACGGGGCTCATCGACAGCCATGGCAGAACCGCGCGCGACCTCCGTGTCTCGATCACGGAGAAGTGCTCGCTTCGCTGCATGTACTGCATGCCTGAACAGGGACTGCCGCCGATCGCCCGCGAGAAACTGCTGACCGCGCCGGAGATCGGGCGGCTCGTGGGCATCGCGGTGCG
>JAODAY010000063.1 GCA_025463665.1 Microbacteriaceae bacterium | reverse complement strand
AGACGTAGCTGCTGAGACCGTCGGAGCAGATCAGCCAGCGGTCGCCGGGGTGCGTCTCGACGACGGTGGTGTCGATCTCCGGTGAGGCATCCACGTCGCCGAGCACACGCATCAATACGGAGCGGCGCGGGTGCACCGCGGCCTCCTCCTCCGTGATGCGGCCGGAGTCGACCAGGCGCTGCACGAAGGTGTGGTCGGAGGTCACCTGCTTGAGCTCGCCATCCCGAAGCAGGTAGATGCGGGAGTCACCGATGTGGGCGATGACCGCCTGGCCGCTGACGAGCACGATTCCGCTCACGGTGGTTCCCATGCCGGTGAGTTCCGGGTGGTCGAAAACTGTCTCGGCAAGCTGCGCGTTGGCCGCGGTGAGCGCGGTGTGCAGGGCGAATTCTGCGTCGGTGCCCGATTCGAAGCGGCGGTCGGTCTCGATGATGCGCTTGACTGCGATCGCGGATGCCACGTCGCCACCCGCGTGGCCGCCCATGCCGTCGGCAACGACAAACAGGTACTCACCGGCATAACCGCTGTCCTGATTGTTGGCGCGGATCTTCCCTACGTGGGAGACCGCGGCGCTCTTGCCACCGGCCATTGCGCTACCGCCGAAGTTCGAAACTGGTCGTGCCGATTTTGACGGGCGTGTTCAGGGGGATCTGGGTGGGCACGATTACCCGCGTGCCGTCGAGGAAAGTGCCATTCGTCGAGTCTAGGTCTTGAATAACCCAGCCCTCCGCCCAGTTCAGCAGGCGGGCGTGGTGCGTTGACGTGTAATCGTCGCGGATGACGAGCCCGGAATCGCTCGACCGCCCGATCGTCAATTGGTCGGTCGGAAGCTGGATCTCGAGCCCCTCCTTGGCGCCACCGGTGATCACAAGGCGAGTTGCGCCCGTCGAACTGCCGTGCGGCGCGGCGGAACCCCGGGACGGGGTGGGAGCCGGAGAAGGGGCTGCCATCGCGGAGGGGGCCGCGGCATCCGCCGCGGGCATCTTGCGCACCTTCTGGCCGAACAAGTCGGAGCGCAAGGCGTAGACGACGGCGAAGACGAATGCCCACAGCACGGCGAGGAAGGCGAAGCGCAAAACCAGGAGGGTCAGTGCGCTGGGTCCCAAGTCGTTCATCGGTTGGTGCCCTTCTGGTCTGTCGACCGATTCGATCCAGGCGCCTGGGCGAGCACGCGAAAGACGATGTGGGTGCGCCCGATGTCGATGACGGAGTCGGGGGCGAGTGGAGCCTTGTCGACGCGCTCGCCGTTGAGGAGTGACCCGTTGGTGGAGCCGAGGTCGTTGACCTCGGCTCGCTTGCCGTCCCACAGGATCTCGACATGCCTCCGCGAGATCGATGAGTCGTCGACGGTGATGTCGGCGTCGGAGCCTCGACCGATGACGGTGCGCGACCGCGTGATCGGGTGGCGCTTGCCGCCGATGTCGACGACGGGGGTCCAGGCCACGTTCTCGCCCTTGACCCCGACCGACTGGATGTCGATTATGCCCTCGCTGAGGTCGGCGGCGCGCTCCAGGACGATCGAGATGCCGCCGGCGAACGAGTAGTGCTGGGCCGCGGCGTGGCGACGCACGAGGGCCGTGAGCTCGTCGATGAGCGCGCTGCCGACGGAGACCATGCGGTCGTAGTCGTTGGATGAGAGCAAAACCGTGAAGCTGTTGGGAACGAGGATCCGGTCGCGGGAGACCACCGCGGCTTTGGTGTCGAGCTCGCGCCGGAGCGCGCTCGAAATCTCAACCGGCTGTACGCCGCTCTTGAAGGTCTTAGCGAAGGCGCCGTTGACGGCTCGCTCTAAACCTCGTTCGAAGCTGTCAAGAAGCCCCAAGGATTTTCCTCATCTCACCGGTCGTGAATATGTCGATGTTAGTCGTTGGTCCCGGTAGTCATTGCGAAAGCTCACGTTCGGGCCCCGCCAGCGGTTCTCCCGGAGAAGAATCCGGGCCTCGCAGGCGCCGTGCAGGCGGGCGGATGCACTGCGACGGCCCGAGCCTGTGATAATCTCGCTGGGTTGGCGCGAGTGGCGGAATTGGTAGACGCGCACGGTTCAGGTCCGTGTGTTGGAAACGACGTGGGGGTTCAAGTCCCCCCTCGCGCACAGAGGGTAGATCTCCAACAGGGATAAGGGCTCCCGGGAAACCGGGGGCCTTTTCTCATGCGCGGCCCCGCCGGAGGCCGACTCGGCACGGGGATATCCTCGGGGGGTGCTTCTCACCATGTTCTCCTCCAAAATCCACCGCGCCCAAGTCACCCACTCCGACCTGCACTACGTCGGGTCGTTGACCGTCGATCTCGACCTCATGGATGCGGCGCACCTGCTGCCCGGGCAGCAGGTGAGCATCGTCAACATCGACAACGGCGAGCGGTTCGAGACCTACCTGATCGCCGGAGAACGCGGTTCGGGCGTCATCGGCGTCAACGGAGCCGCCGCCCACAAGGCCGACATCGGCCACACCGTCATCGTGATCGCCTACGCTCAGATGACCCGCGACGAGGCGCTGGGCTTCACCCCCTCGGTCGTGCACGTCGACCGGAACAACCGCATCGTCCAGATCGGGAAGGACCCGGCGGCG
>JAODAY010000054.1 GCA_025463665.1 Microbacteriaceae bacterium | reverse complement strand
GAGCAGTCCTCCGCCGCATACCGTGACTCCTTCGAGCAGTTCCGCTCGGGTACCACCACCGCGGTCAACGGACTCGAGGGCCTCAGCAGCTTCCTCGTCTCTGCGGCAGACGCCCTGCAGCAGACCGACGAGGGCCTCGCTTCCGCCATCAAGGGCTAGTGACCCGAGCCGGTCCCCGGCCACGGCCGGGGACCGGCTCACGTTCCACCACTCACACCTACATACTCACTGCGAAAGGAATCCCATGGCTGACCTCAAGGTCGACATCGACCAGCTCGATCTGCTGCGCATACGTCTCGACAAGGCACTCGAGGTCATCAACGAGGATTCCGACATCAGCGCCGACCTCGGAGGTCTCGTCGGAGACGGGCGCCTCGCAGATGCGCTCCACGACTTCTCCGCGTCGTGGAACAAGCACCGATTCGATATTCGCGACAACCTCGAGTGGCTCAAGGACTCGGTCGGCAAGGTCGGCGAATCGTTCCAGAGCATCGACACCGAACTCGCCAGCGCACTCGCGCCCACAGCCCCCGGACCCACGGGAACAACACCGAACGGACCGGTCGCAGCATGATCCTCAACCCCCTCGATGGCGATCCCGATTCGATTGCCACGCACGCCGCCGCGTACAAGCTGACGGCGTCTCGCCTGAAGAACGCCGCGGACGACCTGCGCGACCTGACCGACGACTCCACGTTCGTGTCGCTCGCCGTCGACGAAGTGCGCCTCAAGGCCCTCGATGCCCGCACGGCCGCCGAGTCGGTCTCGGTCCGCTACGACGGCGCCGCCGACGCCATGTCGCAGTACGCGATCGACCTGCGCGCCGCACAGGATCGCGCCAAGAACGCGATCGCCACCTACGTGGGAGCCGACGGCGAACAGAGCGCCGCACAGACGCTCGCGAACGATCTCAAGGACTCGGTCACCGCCGACAACGGTCAGACGCCGAACCTGGTCGACGACTTTCTCGCGGCCTCGCACGCGCTCCAGAACTTCGCCGCGAGCACTGCCGCGGCCATCGCCGAGTACAACGCCGCCGTTGACGACAAGATCACCGCGGTAAACCGTGCCCTGACCGGACTCAAGGACGCCGCAGACACCAGCAACCTCAACGACGGATTCTTCGACGCGATCGGTGGCGCCTTCCAGCAGGCGTACGAGTGGGCGCAGGAGAATCTCGCGCCGTTCCTCGAGGTGCTGCACGACGCTCTCGCGAAAATCAGCGAAATCCTCGACGTGCTCGCCTTCGCACTCGCAATCGGCGCGATCTTCTTCCCGGCCCTCGCGCCCCTCGCGGCGGCGGTGAAGACCGTGGCACTCGCCGTGTCCATCACCGTGCTCGCATGCTCGATCGCGCTCGTGCTGCTCGGCAAGGGCTCGCTCGGCGACGTGGCCGCCGAAGGAATTGGAATGGCGGCCGGCAAGCTGGTCGGCGCTGCCAGCAACGGCGTCAAGGGTGCCATGGCGGTCGCCGGCAGCCCCGCGGCATCCGTCGCGTTGACACAGGCGACCAGGCAGGCAATCGAACTCCCGAAGGGGGAGGAGCTCCTTGTCACCGTCGTCGAGGAGGCCGTCGGCAAACAGGTCAGCAGCGGGGTCGACTCCGCGACGTCGGGAATCGGCAATCCGTTCACGATCGATCTCGCACCGAGCGCCGCGGGCCCCACCTGGAACGCACCGCCCACCATCTCCGTGCCCCCTGTCAACACCAACCACGAGTACTCGATGGCAAAATCGATCGAAGGCCCCTTCACACAGTCGGTGATGGCCTCCGCGACGGCGCCGAGCGCCAAGAGCGTCTCGGCGGTCGGCGCATGAGCAACACCTCGCAGCTCACGATCACCTTCGACGTGGAGATTCCCGCCGGGTGGCACAAGCTGCCGGCCCCTGGGCGCGCCGAGGACACCGACGCGGCGGTCAGGGCGATCGTCGACGGGCTCGACATCGTCGGGGACACCCGGCACAGCCTCCTGCACGTCCTCGCGGCGGTCACCGCCGTCGCGCAGGCGCCGAAGCGCGGCGGCCGCATGCACTGGGCCCTCGTTCCCGAACCCGGCAACGGCCGCGTCGAGGCGCTCATGTCGCTGGGAACGATCGCCAATGCGCCCGGCCGGTTCGAGGAGTACAAGAACGCGGCCGCGGTCGATCTCGATGAGCCGGACGCGGATGCCGACAACCCCGCCGAGCTCATCAACCGCACCGTGTCCGAGCGCACCCTGCGGGTGGGCCGGGCGGTCGCGGTGCACGACTTCGTCATCGAACCGACCACGGGCGGGGTGGCCGATCCGGCCGTCGAGCGCGCTATCGTGGCGCTCTTCCCCGAGCGCGCCGGCCGGGGCATCGAGATGTCGATCGTCACGCAGAACCTCGCCTGGTTCGATGACGTCACGGGCTACCTCGTCGATATCGCATCCACGTTCCGTGAGACCGAAGTGAGATCAGCATGACCGACCCGAACACCCCCCGCTTCGCGCTTCCGGGCACGTGGGGGCGCATCAACCTCGCCTCCGACGCGGCGATGCACAAGTCCATCCGCAGGGTCGTGGAGCACAGCGTCGGTCGCGACGACCGCCTGGCCACGATCCGGGCCGACATGCGCGGCCGTTTCGAGCAGGCGGCGGGCATCGCACGCGAGCACGGCGCCATCGACTTCCACCTCGCCCTCGAGCTCGCGCCGGGCGTTCCGCTCCCCGCGTGGCTCTCGGTCTTCCTCCCCGACTTCGAACAGGCCGACTTCGAGTCGCTCGGCCTCACCGAACTGAAGGAGGCCCTGGGTTTCGGCCTCCTGACGCAGCAGGGAAACGAAGCGACGTCGCGCACGGTCCTAACGAAGACCCATGTGCACGCGGTGCGCCAGGTCCACCGACGAGTGCAGCCGGCGACGGAGGAGAACGTCGAGTTCGAGGTGCTGCAGGTGGACTACTGGCTCGCGGCTGCCGAACCGAACCGGCTCGCCCTGATGAGCTTCTCGACGAGCTTCGCGAATCACGAAGAGCAGATGCTCGAGCTGTTCGACGCCGTCATCGGAACCGTCCGATGGCCCGCCCCGGCGACCGCTGCCGTCACCGCGTGACCCGCGTCGCCCTGCCCACGTCCCGGTGAAGCCGCCGCTGTACGGCAGAATCGAATAATGAGTTCTTCACGCCTCGACAAGCCCACCCCCGAGACGGTGCGCACGGTCGCGCTTCTGGCCGGTGGTTTCGCCGCGCTCGCCATCGTCGCGCAACTGTTCTACGTCGGGGTGCTGCAGCCGCTGCTTCCGCAGAGCTTCGAGGTCGACTTCTCCGCCCGCGCGCTCACGAGCCATATCATGGCCACGCCTTCAGGACTCGCGGCCGTCGGCTGGGTCTTCGTCGTGCTGGGGGCCGCCGCCGCGATCGCGGCGGTGCTGCTCTCGCGATCGGGCTCTCGGGGGGCGTACGCCTGCGGCGTCCTGGCCTGCATCGTGATGCCGGGCTTCGTCGGCAGCCTGCTCGGAAACGCCTACGCCGCCATGGACGGTGACGGCGGCCCCAGTTTCGCCGTGATCGCGCTCATCGCCGGAGCGGCCGTCGGCGGGTTCGCCATATTCTTCGCGTTCACGCTCACCGGCCAGCGCACGTCCGACTAGCACTAGCATTGCCCGGGTGAGCATCGACGAGAACGCCTCCTTCATCGCGATGCCGCCGCCCGGCGCGTCGCCGAGCGGGAGGCCGGCCGAGGAACCGCCCGCCCCCGAGGTCGACGAGAACGACTTCATCTCGTTGCCGCCGGGCATCGCGCTGGACTCCGGCACGTTCAAGACGCCCGCGCGCACTTCGGCGAAACGGGAGCCGACGCCCGAGATCACCGTCGCCGTCGGGCACCCCGTGCCCGCTCCGGTCACAGCTCCGGTCGCCACTCCGGTCGTCACCCCGGCCGTGCCCGCGGCACCCGTCTGGCGAATCGTGCTGCCGGGTGCCGGCGGCACAATCGCCGTCGCAGCGAGCACGCTCGTGGGGCGCAACCCCGCGGCATCCGCCGACTGGCCGGGTGCAGCGCTCGTCGCCGTCGACGACCTCACCACATCGGTCTCGAAAACCCACGCGCTGCTCGAAATCGACGGGGGAGCGCTGTGGGTGCACGACCTCGACTCCACCAACGGCGTCTACGTCGTTGTCGGTGAAGATGCCACGGAGGTGGTGCCGGGCGCCCGGTCCGCCGTGCCGGCCGGGGCAGAGCTCGAACTGGGCGAGTTCGTGCTGCGGGTCGAGCTGTCGCAAGTATGAGTTTGTCTTAGCGGCGGTTTGTGAAGTCTGGTGATACTCTCTGAGCATGCATTTTGCGCGGCACCTTCTTCTTCATTGCCGCGACGAGGCCTAGTCCACGGCCCTCCTCGTCGCGGAGTTCTTTCGTTGGCTGACCACTCGAAAAGAAGAAGGACCCCTCGATGACATCTTCACTCCACTCTGAGGCGCCCGCTCGCCGCGCGCGCACCCTCGCCGAGAAGGTGTGGGACGACCACCTCGTGGTCAAAGGCGAGAACGGCAGCCCCGACCTCATCTACATCGACCTGCACCTGTTGCACGAGGTCACGAGCCCGCAGGCCTTCGACGGCCTGCGCCTCGCGGGTCGTCCGGTTCGTCGCCTCGACCTCACGATCGCGACGGAAGACCACAACACCCCGACGCTCGCGATCGACAAGCCGATCGCCGACCTGACGAGCCGCACCCAGATCCAGACCCTGCGCAACAACGCCGCCGAGTTCGGGGTGCGCCTGCACTCGCTCGGCGACATCGAGCAGGGAATCGTGCACGTCGTCGGACCGCAGTTGGGCCTCACCATGCCCGGCATCACCGTGGTCTGCGGCGACTCCCACACCTCGACGCACGGCGCCTTCGGTGCAATGGCTTTCGGCATCGGCACGAGCGAGGTCGAGCACGTGCTCGCCACGCAGACCCTGCCGCTCAAGGCTTTCAAGACGATGGCCATCACGGTCGAGGGCGAGCTGCGCCCCGGCGTCACCGCGAAAGACATCATCCTCGCCGTGATCGCCAAGATCGGCACCGGCGGCGGGCAGGGCTACGTGCTCGAGTACCGCGGCAGCGCGATCCGCGCGCTCTCCATGGAGGGCCGTATGACGATCTGCAACATGTCGATCGAGGCGGGAGCCCGCGCCGGCATGGTCGCGCCCGACCAGGTCACGTACGACTACCTCGAGGGTCGCCCGCACGCCCCGTCCGGACAGGACTGGGACGATGCGGTCGCCTACTGGAACACGCTCGCGACCGACGACGACGCCGTCTTCGACGCCGAAGTCCTCCTCGACGCCGACACGCTCGAGCCCTTCGTGACGTGGGGCACGAACCCCGGACAGGGGGTCTCGCTGAGCGAGCCCGTGCCGAACCCGGCCGAAATCGACGACCCCAACGAACGCTCCGCCGCCGAGCGCGCGCTCGAATACATGGACATCGCCGCGGGCACGCCCATGAAAGACATCCGCGTCGACGCGGTGTTCATGGGCTCCTGCACCAACAGCCGCATCGAGGACCTGCGTGCATTCGCGTCCGTCATCGAGGGCCGCACCAAGGCGGAGGGAGTGCGCGTCATGGTCGTGCCCGGCTCCGCCCGCGTGCGGCTGGAGGCGGAGGCTGAGGGCCTCGACAAGATCATCACGGCG
>JAODAY010000047.1 GCA_025463665.1 Microbacteriaceae bacterium | reverse complement strand
AGGCTGCCGGCGTGGGTGGTCTGGATGCGGTCTGCTGAGTTGAGCATGGTCGTCATCGTGGCACGCGCGGCGTGCGGGCGGCGCGAGATCGCGTCAAGCGGCGTAACAGTCGCAACTTGGCGATTGCCGGCGCTATTCGTCGTGGCTCGACGCCCGCAGGATTCCCGCGGCCGTCAGCCGACGCTGGCTCTCCTCGGCATCGACGTATTCGCCCACCGTCGGGTACGCGCCCACGGGCACGACCGCGTGCAGGATCGTGTCGTCGTAGACGTAGACGAGGTTGAACGCCTGGGCGCCGTCCATGCCGCGGGTTCCGCCCACGGGCACGTTGAGGTCCTGCGTGTATGCCGTCGAGGTGACAGTGGAGACGGGGATGCCCGTGAAGGTTCCGCTCGAGGAGTAGTGCACGTGGCCGGCGAGAATCGAGCGCACATCGGTTCCCTGGATGACGGCGGCGAGCTGCTTCTGGCCGCGCAGCTCGACGGCTCCGGCGAGATCGAGAATGCTCGGCAGGGGCGGGTGGTGCATCACCAGCACGCTACCCATGGGTGCGCGCGTCTGCAGCTCGCGCCGGAGGGCGTCGAGCTGTCCCGCGTCGATCGCACCGTGATGGTGACCCGGCACCGAGGTGTCGAGCACGATCACGCGCAGGTCACCGACCCAGACCACCGAGTACAGCGGGTCGGCGCCCGAGCGCTCGTCACCCGAGCGATCGTCACCCGAGCGATCGTCACCCACGCGAGCGTCACCCACGCCTTCGTCGAATAGCGCGCGGCGCATCGCCGCGCGGTCGTCGTGGTTGCCCGGCGCCCAGATGATGCGGGCACCGAGCCGCTCGGCCACCGGCTCGACCAGGTCGCGCAGCCGCCGGTAGGCGGGCGTCTCGCCACGGTTGGTGAGGTCGCCGCTGACGACGATCGCGTCGAGCGTCGCGCCGGAGCGCTCCAGCGCGTCGAGCAGACGGGTCAGGTGCCCGTCGGCGTCGACGACGCGGTGAAGGAGTTCATCACCGTCGCTCGTCAGGTGCGTGTCCGACAGGTGCGCGAGTCGGTATCTGGGCAACCCGTATTCCGCGTGTACGTCGTCCATGAGCTTTCCTTGTGCGTAGTTGTGCCGATCGGCCGTACACGAGGTACATCGTGATCGCCATGATGATCATGAGCAGCACGGTGTACACGAAGGTGATCGACATCGAGTCGAGGTTGTTCTCGCCCTCGGTGCTCGCCTTGATCGCGATTCCGAGCGGCTCGTACAGCGGGTGGTAGAGGAACACCGCCGCGTCGTAGTCGTCGAGCAGGCTGTTGAAGTTCAGTGCGGTGATCGCCGCGGCGGTCGGCAGCACGAGCGGGAACAGCACCCGGCGGAAGGTGAACAGCGACTTCGCGCCGAGGATGCGCGCGGCGTCTTCGAGCGAGTCGGGAATCGAGGCGAAGCCGGCCTTGAGCAGCCGCAGGGTGAACGGCACCTTCACCACGATGTAGGCGACGAGCAGAATCACCGTCGTGCCGGTGAGCACGGCGCCGCCGACGAGCGGGCTCGGCTTGTCGAAGCTCATGATCAGCGCGAGGGCGATGAGAATCGTCGGCAGGATCCACGGGATGTGCAGCAGGTATTCCAGCGTGGTGGTGAACCGGTTGCGGTACTTCTGTATCACCCGCGCCACGAAGAGCAGCCCGCCGACCACGATCAGCGAGGCGAGCGCGCTGTAGACGACGCTCACGATGAACGGCCGCAGCACGGCGGGGGTTCCGAGCACGGTGCCGTAGTTGGCGAGGGTGAAGTCGCTCAGGGCGATGGTGCCGGTGATGACGGCGGTGGAGTCGAGGAACGAGAACATCACGATCAGCAGCACGGGGGCCGCGTAGACCACGAAGAGCAGCCAGGAGACGACGTTCACGACGACGGCGGCGAGCGGGTTGCGAATGCGCTGCTTCTGCAGCGGTGTCGCCACCTTCGCGACCGAGAAGTACACGCCCGACTTCTCCACGCGGTTCATCACCGCGAGCACGATGATCGTGGCGAGGCCGAGAATGATCGCGAGCAGTGCGGCGAGGTCGCGCGAACTCGAACTCTTCGAGAAGGTGAGGATCATGGGCGCGATCGTCTGGAAGTCGGTGCCGCCGAGAACGATCGGGGCGGTCAGGGCGCCGAGTCCGATGAGGAAGGTCAGCACGGTGACTGCGAAGATCATCGGGCGCAGTGCCGGGAGCACGATGCGCCAGAGGATCCTGCCCGTGGAGGCGCCCATGTTCCTGGCCGCCTCGATGGTCTGATAGTCGATCTTGGCCAGCGCCGACGACAGGAACAGCATGTGGTTCGTTGTCGTGGCGAAGGTCATCACGATCACGACAGCGAAGTAGCCGCTGAACCAGTTCGGATCGATGTCAGGAAAGACGTTCTGCACGGCGGCCGTGATGAAGCCGTAGCGGCCGTAGATGAAGTTGTACCCGGCGGCGAGCACGATCCCGCCGTAGATCAGCGTCGTGGCATACCCGAGGAACAGCACGCGGGCACCGCGGATCTCGAAGTACTTCGTGACCAGCACGATGAAGATGCCGACCACATTGACCGTGATCGAGAGTGTGATGGCCAGCAGCAGGCTGTGCCACAGGCTCGTCATCGCCCGCTCGGAGGAGAGCAGCTTCTCGACCGACCGCCCGCTGAACTGCCCGCCGGGGAAGAAGGTGGTCACCAGCAGGTTCACGTTAGGGAACACGAGAAACGACGCGATGAACCAC
Source organism: Microbacteriaceae bacterium (assembly GCA_025463665.1). Taxonomy (GTDB): domain Bacteria; phylum Actinomycetota; class Actinomycetes; order Actinomycetales; family Microbacteriaceae; genus Conyzicola. The sequence goes on along the minus strand of JAODAY010000047.1, from coordinate 3,399 downwards.
ACCACCGCGACGCTCACGACGATGACAAGGGGAGAGCGCAGCATCGCCCGGTACGGGGACCTCATCAGTACTGCAGCACCGCGCGAGGATCGACGAACAGCTCCACCGTGGAGCCGACGGCGCGAGGGGTGACCCCGGTCTCCGAGGATGTCACCCTGAGGTCGCTGCCGTCGACGTCGACCGAGTAGGTGCTGAAGGCGCCGTGGTACGAGCGCTCGCTGATCGTGCCGGTGAGGGGCACGGATGCCGCGGCATCCGTGTGCCTGACCAGGGACACCTTCTCGAGCCTGAGGTATGACGGCCGCGCGGCGTCGAGGCCGAGGCGCGAGAGGAGAGCGGGGGCGAGCCGGTTGTTCGCCCCCACGAAGGTGCACACGAACTCGGTGTTCGACCGGTTGTAGATCTGCTCGGGGGTTCCGACCTGTTCGATCACCCCGTGGTTGAACACGGCGATGCGGTCGCTCATCGTGAGCGCCTCCTCCTGGTCGTGCGTCACGTAGACCGTGGTGATGCCGAGCTCGCTCTGGAGGTTCTTGAGCTGCTCACGCAGCTGCACACGGAGCTTGGCGTCGAGGTTGGAGAGGGGCTCGTCGAGCAGCAGGATGCGCGGCTTGAGCACGAGCGCCCGCGCGATGGCCACCCGCTGCTGCTGCCCGCCCGAGAGCTCGGAGACGTTCTTGTCGAGCTGCTCCGTGGTGAGCTCGACCTGGTCGGCGATCTCGTCGACGAGTCGGTTGGTCTCGTCCTTCTTGGTGTGCCGCACCGCGAGGCCGAAGGCGATGTTCTGCCGCACGGTCATGCTCGGGAAGAGCGCGTAGTTCTGGAAAACCATGCCCACGCGGCGCTTCTCGCTCGGCAGGCGGGTCGCCGCCTTGCCGTCGATGTAGATCTCACCGCGCGACGGCTCGATGAAGCCGGCGAGGGTGCGCAGCGCGGTGGTCTTGCCGCACCCCGACGGCCCGAGCAGGGTGAAGAACTCGCCCTCGTTGATCTCGAGGTTGAGGTCGGGAATGGCGACGTGCTCGCCGAAGGTGACCTCGATATTGTCGAAGGTGATCATTTAGGGCAGGTACTCCAGCTCGGTCTTCTCGACCCAGCCGCTGATGTTCTCGCGGATGAGCGCGAAGTCCAGCTCCTGCTTCGGGAGGGACTCCATCAGTTCGACGACCGCGGGGAGGGCCTGCTCGCGGGCGACGGTGTTCACGGGGTAGGAGGAGAACTCCTGCGCGAACTCGCCCTGCACCTCGGAGCTGCCGAACCAGTCGATGAACTCCTGTGCCGCGGTCTCCTTCTTGGTGCCGGTGATGACGCTGATCTGCTCGGTCACGTATGGCACGCCGTCGTCGGCGCCGACGACGCCGGTCACCGTTCCGTACTCGGCGTCGCGGCTCGCGATGCCGCTGGAGGGGATTGCACCGTAGTCGACGTCGCCACGGGACAGCCGCGCGTAGAGGTCGGTTCCCTCGACCGCGGGGGAGCCGTTCTGGAAGTAGCCCTTGACCTGGTTCCAGCCCTTGTCTGAGATGCCGAGGTCGCCGTCTTCATCCTCGTAGTCGCTCAGCAGGCCGGCGAGGATCAGCTGCGGGGTCGCCTGACCGAGAACGGTGTTGACCTCGTACCGCCCCTTGTACTTGTCCTCGTTCCACAGGTCGGCCACCGAGTCGGGCACGTCCGCTGCGTCCACCGTGTTCGTGTCATAGACCGTCACGATGGCCTGCTCGACAAGCGGCCAGTAGACGCCGTCATCGGGGTCGCCCGCGGCCTCGTCCACCTCGCCGGCCCACGCGGGCTCATAGGCGGTGATGGCCTCCTCCGATTTGAGGGTCTCGAAGAACATGTTGTTGAGTCCGAACACCACGTCGCCGACGGGGTTGTTCTTCTCGGCCACGATCCGGTTCGCCAGGTCGGCGCCACCGAGGCCCACGATCTCGATGTCGATACCGGCTTCCTTCGCCTGGGCGGTAACCCATTCGCCGCGGCCGTCGGAGTTGGAGTTCGTGTAGACGATGAGCGTGCCGCCCGGTTCCCCGCCGCCCGACTCAGAGCCGCCGGATTCGGCTGCGGGCGCGCACCCGGCGAGAGCCAGGGAGGTGGCGACCAGAACGGTCACGGCAGCGGGCAGGGTTCTCGTGCGCATGGGTCTCCTTCCGGCAGCGAGCCGGTGGAGCCGGAGTCGCGCCGAGTATGAACATCGTCGTTCATAGAACCTAAACACAGAAAAGCTCAACGACGACTCGAACCGCCCGATTCGTCGATTGTTTCTCGACCGTTCACGCGCCGGCCGCCGCCGTCGCGCCGCGCCCGGGCGGCCCGAGGTGTCGACCGGCACGCGGTGTCGACCGGCACGAGGTGTCGACCGGCACGCGGTGTCGACCGCGCCCGGCGCCAATCGGCACGCAATGCGAGAATGGAGCATGCCACTTACCGGAGAATACGAACCGAGCACCTCCACCTGGGCGCGCACGCAGGCCGAGCTTTACGAGTCCTCGGGCGGCACCGAGGGCACCGAGCTGCACGGGCGGCCGGTCATCATCCTCACCTCTGTCGGCGCTAAGTCGGGTCGGCTGCGCAAGACCGCCCTGATGCGGGTCGAGCACGACGGCGAGTACGCGGTCGTCGCCTCGCTCGGCGGCGCCCCGAAGCATCCGGTCTGGTATTTCAACCTCAAGCAGAACCCACACGTCGAACTGCAGGACGGCGCGGTCAGGCGCGACTACGACGCGCGCGAGGTCACCGGCGACGAGAAGGCGGTGTGGTGGCAGCGCTCGGTCGAGGCGTTCCCGCCCTACGCGGACTATCAGGCGGGAACCGACCGCGAGATTCCACTGTTCGTGCTGACGCCACGCCCGGAGTAGCGGCCGCGCTCACCCGGCACCCCGGCCACGACGGCGGTCGTGACATCCGCAAAACGACACGCTGGTGAAACAATCGCGCAACATGTCCGGCTTAGAGTGTGGCCATGGGCGACCTCTTCGACGGCTACGGCGCGAAAGCCACGCGCACCACGGCAACGGCGCCGTTCGACGAAATGTTCTCGCAACCCGGCGTCGCGCGCTCGGCGTACAAGGAACTGCACTCCTCGCTGGCCCAGATGACGCAGCACGAGTTGCGGGGCAGAACCGACGCGCTCGCCGACTCCTACCTCGCCCAGGGCGTCACGTTCGACTTCGCGGGTGAGGAGCGGCCGTTCCCGCTCGACGCGGTGCCCCGCGTCATCGAACAGCGGGAGTGGGCCGAGGTCGAGCGCGGAATCAAGCAGCGCGTGCACGCCCTCGAGGCGTTCCTGGCCGACATCTACGGCAAGCAGGAGGCGATCAAAGACGGCGTGATCCCGGCGCGACTCGTCACGAGCTCCAGCCACTTCCACCGCCAGGCGGCGGGCATCGAGCCGGCCAACGG
>JAODAY010000041.1 GCA_025463665.1 Microbacteriaceae bacterium | reverse complement strand
ACATCGGAAAGATCACGAGGTGGCGGAGCCCGTCGACGCGGGCGGCCTGCGGCTGGAACGCCTGCAGCGAGTCGAGGAAGTCCGGAATGCCGAAGCCGCCGTCTGCCCAGCGCTCGAGGTCCACGGCGAGGGCGTCGAGGTAGGCGGCGTCGTGCGGCAGCGCGTCTCTGAACCTCACGGCGTTGCGCCCGATGGTGTCGACGAGGGCGCGCGCCTGCGCGTGGTCGCCCTCCTCCGGCACGCTGCCGTCTTTGACTTGCAGCGACTGCAGCGCCGTGGCGGCGGCCTTGATCGCGTGCCAGGCCGGGTGCGCGGCGAGGTCCGCGCCGTCCTCGACGACCTCGGGTTCTCCGACGATGGCTGTGGACAGCGTGGTGTTGGACATGTGAACCTCCGATCCGTGTGAGCGTGCGTGCGGCACGCACTCATGTGGCGTCTGGTTCAGCCTATCGACGGGTGATTCGCGGTTGGTTGTGCCTCACGCGGGTTAATTGCGGCAAAGCGGCCTCCAGGCGCAACAATCGGTCGGATCGACCGTGGCGGTAGCCGACAGACCGCGCGAATACACTTCAAGCATGTCGACAGCGCAGCAGATTCAGGACGCGCTCGCCGCGGTATCCGATCGGGAGACCGCGAAGAACTCGCAGCGCTTCTTCAAGACCGGCAAGGGCCAGTACGGCGCGGGCGATGTCTTCGCCGGGGTTCGCGTTCCCGACATCCGCCGCATCGCGAAAGACTTCGCCGACCTCTCGCCCGCCGACCTCAACGACCTGCTCGACAGCCCGGTGCATGAGCACCGCTTCGCCGCGCTCATCGTGATGGTCTCCCAGTTCACGCGGGCGAGCGCGGTGCAGGCACGCGACGAGGCCGAGCGCGATCGTCTCGCCGAGTTCTACCTTTCCGCGATGCGCCGCGGGCGCATCAATAACTGGGACCTCGTCGACTGCTCTGCCGAGTACATCCTCGGCGAATACCTGTTCGACAAGCCACGCGACCAGCTGCTGCGGCTGGCCCGCAGCGGCGTGGTCTGGCAGCGCCGCATCGCCATCATTTCCACGTTCGCGTTCATCAAGCACGGCGACGCCTCCACGACACTCGAGGTGGCCGAGGTGCTGCTCGAAGACAAACACGACCTCATTCAGAAGGCCGTCGGCTGGATGCTGCGCGAGGTCGGCAAGCGCGTCGACCGCGAGCTGCTCGTCGACTTCCTGAAGGTGCACGCCAAACGGATGCCACGGGTGACGATGAGCTACGCAACGGAGCACTTCGAGCACACCGACCGGGTGTACTACCGCTCACTCTGACCCGCCGCCGTCAGCGGTGGTGCCGCGCAAGCCAGTCGATGAGCAGCGACTCGAATTCGACGGGCTTCTCCACGTTGGGCAGGTGCGCCGCGTTCATCATCACGGCGCTCTCCGCCTCGCGGATGCCGTCGCGCAAGAGCTCGAACTGGTCGAGCACCGCGCCGATGTCTTCGTCGCCGACGATCACGAGCGTCGGAACCGCGATATCGCCGAGACGCCCGACGGCCGGCGGGTCGAGCGGCTGCGACTCGGACACCTCCTCCACGTGCGCGGCGTTGACCCGGTTGAGCGCGTAGGCCGCTGCGACGAACGCGGGGTCGAGTTCGCTCGCAGTGCGCCGCGGGCCGATCGCCCATAACTCGGTCTCGAGGCGCAGGAGTCGATCCCGGTCGCCGGCGTCCCTCGCCTCGGCCAGGTGACGGAACTGCTGCCTCTCGAGGGCGGTCAGCTCCCCGTCGGGGTAGCCGCTCGGGCGACCGCCGATCACGACGAGTCCGCTCACCCGGTCGGGGGCGTCGATGGCCAGATCGATCGCGATCTCGCCACCGCGGGAACAGCCGATCACGGTCGCGCTGGCGACTCCCAGGCGGTCGAGAATGGCCGTGGCATCCGCTCGATCACTGAAATCGATGCCGGGGGCGGCACGCGTTTGCCCGAAGCCGCGGGTGTCGTAGCGCACGACGAAGTGCTCGGCGGCGAGGGCTTCGACCTGGGGGTCCCACATGCGCAGGCTCGCGATGCCGGCGTGGATGAGCAGCAGAGCAGGCTTGTCTGCGCTGCCCGCTGTCTCGTAATGGAGCGAAGCGCCCCTGACGTCGAGGTGACTCATGCCCTCCACGCTAAGACAGAATGGGGGTATGACGGGAGTGCTCACGGGATTCGCGATCATCGGGACCGTCATACTCATCGGCTACCTGACCGGTCGCGCGAAGATCCTCGGCGAGCACGCGCCGTTCGTGCTCAGCCGCATCGTCTTCTTCGTTCTCTCGCCGTGCCTGCTCTTCACCGTTCTCGCCGACGCCGATGTGCACACGCTGTTCTCGTCGCTGCTCGCGGTGTCGGCGATCTCGGCCGTGCTCTCCTGCCTGATCTTCGCCGGCATCGCGCTCGTCGTGTTCCGCCGTTCGGTGCCCGAGGCGGTCATCGGCTCGCTGGCCTCCGGCTACGTCAACGCGAACAACATCGGCATACCCGTGGCCGTCTACGTGCTCGGCAACACGGCGCTCTCGGCGCCGGTCATCCTGCTGCAGCTACTCGTGCTCACCCCGATTTCACTCGGCATTCTGGATGTCACGACAAGCGGCCGCGTCTCGCTCGGGCGCCTTCTGCTGCAGCCGGTGAAGAACCCGGTCATCATCGGCTCTTTTCTCGGCGCCATGGTGTCGATCTTCGAGATCGAGGTGCCCGACCCGGTGATGGAGCCGTTCCGCATCGTGGGTGCGGCGGCGGTTCCGCTCGTGCTCATCGCGTTCGGCATGTCGCTGCACGGCG
>JAODAY010000045.1 GCA_025463665.1 Microbacteriaceae bacterium | reverse complement strand
TACACAGCAACGGAGGGTGGCGGAGCTTTCTCAGGACACCGACAGGTTCAGTCGCCCGATTCTGTGACGCTCGATCAGGCTCTCATCGGCACCGGGTTCGGCTACGACCCCGGGGTGCGTGCGCGGCAGGGCGCCGTCGTGGCGGGGTTGCTTCCGCTGGTGCGCGACATTCGTCGATTTGGGACTGCCTCGCTCGACATCATCTCGGTGGCGAATGGGCGTCTGAACGGCTATTTCGAGAGCGGCCTCCAACCGTGGGACCACGCGGCAGCCGCACTCTTCGCTCGCGAGGCCGGAGTGACCGTAACGGGCCTTGCCGGGGCGCCCGCGAGTGCGGCGATGACCATCGCCGCCCACCGCGACCTTGCGCTGGTGCTAGAGCGTGCGATCGTGTCATTCGACGAATGAGCGACCCTCGGGTAGCCGAAACGGCACATCCGAGCTAATGTTTACCTATCCGTTACCTGCGTGTCCTTTTCCCGCACCGGATACACCCGCAAAAACCCGTCGGCCGCATCGCGTGCCGATATCTTTTTAGAGGAGAAAATTCGCAATGACTCTACGTGTAGACGTCGCTGCGCGCACCGCAATCGCACCACTGTCTGGCCCCTCAGCATCGTGACGACGGACCCCACAGTTCCCCTCACCCGGCGACAGTTGCGAGAGCGTGAGGCGAATGGTCGCTTCCCTGCGCCCGCCGCGACACCCGTAAGCCCCGCACCCGCGGCAATCACCACCCCCGCACCCGCTGCGACCGACGTCGTCCACCCCGCGACGACGCACACTCCGCCGGTGGATGCCGGCTTCTTCGCCGCGCTGCCGCTCGCTTTCGAGGCATCCGTCAGTGAGCTGCCCGTCGAGTCGATTGCCGGCGAAGATTTCGGTGCCGCAGAACGCGCCCGCATCGAGCCGTCGCTGGACGACGACACCGTGGCTCCGGCCCCCGAGGCCGATCCCTTCCTCGACGAGCTCTTCCCTGAAGACTCCGAGCCCGCACCTGTCGTGCCGGAGGCGATTCCGGTGGTCGCTGAGCCGATGCGCGAGAAGCGCCGCTTCGGCCGCACGCGCACCGTGCGCATCACAAAGGCGAACCGCAGGCCACTCAGCAAGAATCGCGGCGTGCGGATGGCCAAGGCGGTCAAGGCCCCGAAGGCGGCGAAGCGCGCCACGACGGCCAAGCGGAACGTCGCCCCGACCTGGTTGTCGATGGGAGCGATGCTGTTCGCCAGCGTGCTGTTCGTGGGCACGACCGTTCCAGCGAACGCGTTCATGGCGACCACCGTCGCCGAGCAGCCGTCGCTGTCGAACTCCACCTCGGCAGCCGAGACCACGACGAAGATCGACGCGTCGGCGATGCCCGCTCAGAAGGTCGAAGTGCCGGCGGATGTCTCGGTCGCCGCCGTCGCCCGAGAGACCTTCACCGTCACTGCGCCCGCCGAGGTGTTCAAGGCGAAGTACGGCTCGAAGTCGTTCTCCTTCACCCCGACGTCGGGGACCATCCGGTGGCCGTTCCCGTCTGTCAGCCCGATCAGCTCCGGCTTCGGCGGGCGCACCGCGCCGTGCCGCGGCTGCTCGAGCAACCACAACGGTGTCGACTTCACCCCGGGGATGGGAACGCCCATTTACGCGATAGCCGATGGCGTCGTCACCGAGTCGACGTTCGGCGGCAGCTTCGGCCAGCACGTCTACCTCGGACACATGATCGACGGTCAGCCCGTCGAGAGCGTCTACGGCCACATGCTGCAGGGTTCCAGCCCCCTCCGTGAAGGCGACCAGGTGAAGGTCGGCGACCTCATCGGACTCGTCGGATCGACAGGCGCATCCACCGGCGCGCACCTGCACCTTGAAATCAAGCCGAATGGCAAGGCGGTCGACCCCTTCGCCTGGCTCACCGCGCACGCCCAGTAACCGCGACGCGCTCTACGCGACGCGCTCTACGCGACAAGGCCCGCCCCGACCGAAGTCGAGGCGGGCCTTGTGTCGTAGCGCCGCCTATTCGGCGGTGATCATCCACACAGTCGTGTCGGGGGCGAGCGAGCCGCCGTTCGCGAGACCGCTCGACACGAGGATCGTGCCGATGGGCAGCCCGACCGGTGTCTGCCCGGTGTTGGCGATCACGGTGACGGCACCGTTCGTGAACGCGACGACGGCCTCGCCGTAGCCGCGCAGCCACTCGACTGAGCCCATGCCGAGGTTGTGCTCCCGACGCAGGCGCAGCATGAGCGCATAGAGCTCGAGGGTGCTTCCCTCGACGCCCGACTGGGTGTCCCTGGCGAAGGACGCCCAGTCCTCGGGCTGCGGCAACCAGCTGGCGCCGTTGTTGCTGAAGCCGTACGCGGGGCTGTTCGCCTCCCACGGGATGGGCACGCGGCATCCGTCACGACCGTAGCGTTCGCCGTTGGTGCGGAACCACGTCGGGTCCTGGCGCGCCTCGTCCGGCAGGTGGATGGCCTCCGGCAGCCCGAGTTCCTCGCCCTGATACAGGTAGGCGCTGCCCGGCAGTGCGAGCATGAGCGCGGTGGCCGCCC
>JAODAY010000035.1 GCA_025463665.1 Microbacteriaceae bacterium | reverse complement strand
CCGTTGGCGCCGGGGCGATGCTCGAGATTCGGCCACGCCAGGGCAACCAGTGTGACGACGGCGGGGGCGAAAGTCCACAGCGTGCCGGCCAGGTTGGCGGGCACGAGCACCGAGCCTCCGACCGTCGGGGTGGCGAGAAACGCGGTGACGCCCATCACCCCGAGGGCGCCGAGAACCGTGATGGCGCGTGACGTGGTCAGCACCCGGAGCCCGACGATGAGTGCGCCGGAGGCGAGCAACGCGACGATGACGCCCCATGGCACCGCAATTCCTGCGATCGCGACGGTGGACTGGTGCACCGTGGTCATGAGGGTTCCGACGAGTGCGCCGAGCAGGAGTGCGAAAATGCCGGTCACGATTTTCACGAGGACGGACTGCTGCCGGAAGGGCACGTCGACGTGCGCCTCGTGACCGTCTCGGGCGGTGCGGGCGTCGACGCGGCGGAATGACTCGACGAGACCGATGGGTTGCGACTCTCCGTTGGAGAGGACGAAGTCGTCGCCGTCGAGGGTGATCTGCGTGCGATGGGCCGCGAGGGCCGCCCGCTTGCTCGCGGCGACGGGCGTGACATCCACAACGACGTCGGCGTCACCTGAGCCGACGACCTCGTAGAACGGCACGCCGGTCGCGGTGGCTGCGGCGAGGGCGGCCTGGTGTGCCCGCTCATGGTCTGGGTGTCCATAGCCGCCGCGGGCGTCGTAGCTGACGACCGCGGTCGCCGAGGTGTCGGCGATGACGGCGACGATGTCGGCCACGACGCCCTCGAGTAGGGCCGCGCTGAGCGACAGCTCCGCTTGCGACTCGAGGGCCTCGGCGCCGTTGTCACCCCAGCGCATGCCGGAGTCGAGGTAGCGCCGCGCGGGCAGTCCTCGCCAGCGGGCGTCGGCGTTGCCGAGATAGCGGTGGTCGGTGACGCCGAGGACGCGCATGGCGCTCGCGAGCTCGGTCTCGCGGTGTGCGGCGATCGCCGAATTGTCTTCGAGCAGATGCTGCAGCTCTGCCGGGATCACCTCGCCCAGTTCGCCGCGGGTGAGGGTGAGCACCGTCACGTTCGACCCCGCGTTTACGAGGGTCGCTATCGTTCCCCCGGTCGTGATGCTCTCGTCGTCGGGGTGGGCGTGCACGAAAAGCACGCGCTCCATGTTCTGCGCCATGCCTGTCTCTCCCACCTGCCGTAGTGGACAGCATAGGCAGATCACACTAGTGTTGTAGCGCTAAGGATAGCCTTACCAAACACCGATACCAGAAAAGACCCGTGCTCGCTAACTTTCTCATCGGCCTGCGCGAGGGCCTCGAAGCCGCGCTCGTCGTCGGCATCCTCATCGCCTATGTCGTGAAGATCGGCCGACGCGACGTGCTTCCCCGCATCTGGTCGGGCGTCGCTCTCGCCGTGGTGCTCTCGCTCGGTCTCGGCTTCGTGCTCACCTATGGCGCGTACGGGCTCTCGTTCCAGGCGCAGGAGTTCATCGGCGGCATACTGTCCATCGTCGCCGCCGGTTTCGTTACGTGGATGATCTTCTGGATGCTGCGCGCGGCACGCGGCCTCTCCACCGAATTGCGCGCCGAGGTCGATTCGCACCTCTCCGGCGCAGGCTGGGGCCTCGTGCTCGTCGCCTTCCTCGCCGTCGGTCGTGAAGGCATCGAAACCGCGCTCTTCATCTGGGCCGCGGTGACCGCGAGCGGGTCGACCACTCTGCCGCTCGTCGGCGCCGCCCTCGGACTGGTCAGCGCGACGGTGCTCGGCTACCTCATCTACCGCGGTGAACTGACGATCAACCTCACCAAGTTCTTCACCTACACCGGCGTGTTCCTCATCGTCGTGGCCGGCGGCGTGCTGGCCTACGGCGTGCACGATCTGCAGGAGGCCGGCTTCCTGCCCGGCCTGCACACTCTCGCCTTCGACGTGAGCGCCGTCATTCCCCCCGACAGCTGGCATGGAACGCTCCTCAAGGGCGTCTTCAACTTCTCCCCGGCTACCACGGTGCTCGAGGCGATCGCCTGGCTCGCCTACGTGGTGCCGGTCATGACGCTGTTCGCGCGCGCGGTGCGCACCAGCGGCTCGAAGCGGAATCCCGCCCCGAGCACAAGCATTCCCCTCACCGAAGGAGCCCGATGACATCGCGACGACCAAGAATGGCCGCCGCCCTCGGTGCCGGGGTGCTCGCCGCCCTCGTGCTCTCCGGCTGCGTGGCGAACGACCCGCAGGCAGAGGGAAGCGCAGCCCTCTCCGTCGACAGCAGCGGCACGGAGTGCGCGGTGTCGGAGTCCACGGCACCGAGCGGCAATGTCGTCTTCACCGTCTCCAACTCGGGCGACGCCGTGACCGAGTTCTACCTGCTCGCCGACGACGGCCTGCGAATAGTCGGCGAGGTGGAGAACATCGGCCCGGGCATCGAGCGTGATCTCGTCGTCCAGGCCCGCCCGGGCGACTACTTCACCGTCTGCAAGCCCGGCATGCTCGGGGCGGGCGTGGGCAAGACTGCGTTCACGGTCACGGACTCCGGCAAGGACTTCGAGCTCGGCGGCGATCTCGAGGCCCAGGTCGACGCGGCGAACGCGAACTACTCGTCGTATGTGAAGGATCAGGTCGAGAACCTCGTCACCGGCACGGAGTCGTTCGCCGCCGCCTACACCGCGGGCGACGACGACCTCGCCCGCTCGCTCTACGCCCCCACCCGCGTCTTCTGGGAACGGATCGAGACGGTCGCGGAGTCGTTCGGCGACCTCGACCCGAGCATGGACCTCCGCGAGGCCGACCTGGAAGAGGGCCAGGACTGGACCGGCTGGCACGCGATCGAAAAGGACCTGTGGCCTGCGGAGGCGGAAGCCGGCTTCACGGCGTACACGCCGGAGAAGCGCGCGGCCCTCGCCGAGCGTCTCGTCTCCGACACGGACTCGCTCTACGCGAGCGTGCAGGATCTCGAGTTCACGCTCGATCAGCAGGCCAACGGCGCGATCGGCCTGCTCGACGAGGTCGCGACCGGCAAGGTGACGGGCGAAGAGGAGTTCTGGTCGCACACCGACCACTGGGACTTCCAGGCCAACATCGACGGGGCGAGCGTGCTCTACGCGGGCATCCGCGACATCCTGCTCGAAAAGGACGAGGAACTGGCCGCCCAGCTCGACGAGGAGTTTGCGGAACTGCAGTCGCTGCTCGACGCACAGCGAGTGGGCGACGGTTTCGCCCTGTACACCGAACTGAGCGACGACGAGATCCGCGCGTTCTCCGATCAGGTCAACGCCCTCGGCGAGCCGCTGTCGCGGCTCACCGGAGTGCTCGTTCTCTAGAGACGCCGCCATGACCAACGACACGCGCACCGACGACAGGCGCTCCGACGACACGACAGCCGAGAGGTCCGGCCTTTCCCGCCGCGGCCTGTTCGGGCTTGTCGGCGCGGGCGTCGTCGGCGGCGCTGTCGGTTTCGGCATTGACAGGGTGATCACCCCCGAGGCTTCGGCCTCCGGAGCGGCCGCCGTCTACCCGTTCTACGGCGAGCATCAGGCGGGAATCGTCACCCCGGCACAGGACAGGCTGCACTTCGCCGCATTCGACGTCGGCGCGATCGGCCGGGAGGAGCTTGCGGAACTGCTCGCCGACTGGAGCTACGCGGCCAACCGCATGACCGCGGGCCTCGGCGCCGGCGAGTTCGGGGCGGCAAGCGGACCATACGATTCGCCACCGGATGACACGGGCGAAGCCCTCGACCTGCCCCCGGCCGGGCTCACCATCACTTTCGGTTTCGGTCCGACCCTCTTCGACGACCGCTTCGGTCTCGCCTCGAAGCGGCCCGCCGCCCTCATCGATCTCCCCCATTTTCCCGGCGACGCGCTCGTTGACGGTCTCGTCGGCGGCGACCTGTGCATCCAGGCCTGCAGCGACGACCCGCAGGTCGCTGTTCACGCGATCCGCAACCTCTCCCGCATCGCCTTCGGCCGAGCGAGCCTGCGCTGGTCGCAGCTCGGCTTCGGTCGCACCTCCTCCACCACGAGGGCGCAGGCGACGCCCCGCAACCTGTTCGGGTTCAAGGACGGCACGGCGAACCTGCGCGCAGAGGACACCGCAAAGGTGGACAGCCAGGTCTGGGTGGCCGATGACGGCGGCTGGATGGCGGGCGGCTCCTATCTCGTCTCCCGCAAGATCCGCATGACAATCGAGACGTGGGACCGCGCATCGCTGCGCGAGCAGGAACGTGTGGTCGGCCGCACCAAGGGCGAGGGTGCACCGCTCAGCGGTGGGACCGAGTTCACCGAGCCCGATTTCGCACTCGCCGGGCGAGGCGACGCGCCGCTCATCGATGAGGCGGCGCACGTGCGCCTCGCGCACCCGGGATCGAATGGCGGCGCGGCGATGCTGCGGCGCGGCTACAACTTCGTCGACGGCAACGACGAGCTCGGCAGGCTCAACGCCGGACTGTTCTTCATCTGCTTCCAGAGCGACCCGCGCGAGCAGTTCGTTCCCATCCAACTCAAACTGGCGAGGAACGACGCAATGAACGAATACCTGCGTCACGTGGGTTCCGGCATCTTCGCCGTTCCCGCGGGCGCAAGCGCGGGCCGTCCGATCGGCGCCGGCCTGTTCGACTGAAGCCGACCTACTTCTTGTTCGTGACGATGTAGGTCGCCGACACGACGCCGTCGGCGTCCGTCGCCACCGTGAGCACGACGGTGTACGGCTCGAGGGTGAAGGTGCCGAAGCCGCTGTCCGAATCGGAATCGACGGCACTCGAGGCGTAGCCCGCCTCGTCGAGCGCCGCCTGGGCGGCCGGGAACCGCTCGTCGGCCCCGAGAACCGTCCGCACGACCCAGCCGGCTGAATCGGGAGCGCTGCCGCCACCCTGCACCTCACCGACGAGTGGAATGGCCTCGGCAGGGAACCCGTCGGGCAGCTCACCGTCGGTGCTCACCCCCGCACCGCCGAGCTGGTCACTGATCGACTCCTCGAGCTGGCTGCCGGCCTCGTCCACGACTCCACCAACGACGTTCTCTGCCACGCTGCATCCGGCGAGCAACGGCGTTGCCAGGATGGCAATCACGATCGCGGTGGGGGCTGTCAGTCGAGCGCGGAGGGTAGCCATGCCCCCAAGTTTACCGTCCACAACGCAACAGCCCCCTCCCGGCGGTGCCGAGAGGGGGCTGTTCTGCTGCGAACCTGGTGTTAGGCGTTCTGCTTCTTCAGGCGGGCGGTGCTGCGCTGGCGCGCGTTGGCATCGAGCTCGACCTTGCGGATGCGCACGAACTCGGGCGTGACCTCGACGCACTCGTCTTCGCGAGCGAATTCGAGGGCCTCTTCCAGCGTCAGCTTGCGCGACGGGGTCATGCGCTCGAACGTGTCCGACGTGGACTGGCGCATGTTGGTGAGCTGCTTTTCCTTCGTGATGTTCACGTCCATGTCATCGGCGCGCGAGTTCTCGCCGACGACCATGCCTTCGTAAACCTCCTGCGTCGGCTCCACGAAGAACGACATGCGCTCCTGCAGGGCGACCATGGCGAACGGGGTGGCTGCACCCGAGCGGTCAGCGACGATCGAGCCGTTGGTGCGGGTCTCGATGTTGCCGGCCCAGGGCTCGTAGCCGTGCGAGACGGCGTTGGCGATGCCCGAGCCGCGCGTGACGGTGAGGAACTCGGTGCGGAAGCCGATGAGGCCACGCGACGGGACGACGAACTCCATGCGGACCCAGCCGGTTCCGTGGTTGCTCATGCCCTCCATGCGACCCTTGCGAGCGGCGAGGAGCTGGGTGATGGCGCCGAGGTACTCTTCCGGAGCGTCCGTCGTGAGGTGCTCGAAGGGCTCGTGCAGCTTTCCGTCGATGCGCTTGGTGACCACCTGCGGCTTGCCGACGGTGAGCTCGAAGCCCTCGCGACGCATCTGCTCGACGAGGATCGCGAGAGCGAGCTCTCCACGACCCTGGACTTCCCAGGCGTCGGGGCGTCCGACGTCGACGAGCTTGAGCGAGACGTTACCGACGAGCTCGCGGTCGAGACGGTCCTTCACCATGCGTGCCGTGAGCTTGTGGCCCTTGACCTTGCCGATCATCGGGCTGGTGTTGGTGCCGATGGTCATCGAGATGGCGGGGTCGTCGACCGTGATGGTCGGCAGCGGGCGCACGTCGTCTGGGTCGGCGAGGGTCTCACCGATGAAGATGTCTTCGAAGCCGGCGACGGCGACGATGTCGCCGGGGCCCGCGGATTCGGTCGGGTAGCGGTCGAGCGCCTTCGTGATGAGCAGCTCGGTGACCTT
>JAODAY010000010.1 GCA_025463665.1 Microbacteriaceae bacterium | reverse complement strand
CGCACGCTGGCGACGATGCTCGACAGCATGGCCGGGCTGCACGGCGTCCGCGACGACCTGACCCGCTACGCCACGCCGCTCACCGGCTCGTACTACTTCGTCCCGTCCGTGGACGACATCCTCGCGTTCGCCACATGGGTCGACGACTGAGTCGTCCCATACGTCACAATGGGGCGCGCGCCGCCGTCGGCGCCGGCCCCTGTAGCTCAGCTGGATAGAGCAAGAGCCTTCTAATCTCTAGGTCGCAGGTTCGAGTCCTGCCGGGGGCGCAACGTTTCTGTATGACTTCGCCTGATGGGTGACATCCGGGCTCCGGCTGATGGGTGACTCACCTTCGGGTGATGGGTTACATCTACTTCGGCTGATTGGTGACACTCCCGAGATGCGGGAGTTGAGTGTGGCTGAGCAGCGCTATCAGGCCGTGTTGGCAGTGATCAGCAACGGCGAGACGGTCACGGATGTGGCGGCCCGGTTCGAGGTTTCGCGCAAGACCGTGCATGACTGGCTGGCCAGGTACGAGGCCGGTGGTCTGGAGAATCTGGCCGATCGGTCGCACCGGCCCCGGTCGTGTCCTCATCAGATCGGCGCTGATGTCGAGGTCGCGATCGCACGGATGCGGAGCTCGCATCCATCGTGGGGCCCGCGTCGGATCGTCTTCGAGCTGGGCAAGCGGGGCCTTGAGCCGGCGCCGTCGGAGTCGGCGGTCTATCGGGCACTGGTGCGGTTGAACCTGATCGACCCCGCCGGTCGGCGACGCCGCGACCGGAAGTGGAAGCGATGGGAACGTGGCGCACCGATGGAGCTATGGCAGATGGACACCGTCGGCGGGTTCGTGTTGGTCGACGGCACCCGGGCCAAGGCCCTGACCGGTGTCGATGACCACTCCCGGTTCTGCATCAGCGCCTACCTGATGGTCCGGGAGACCTCCCAGCGGGTCTGCGACGGCCTGGCGCTCGCGATGCGGACCTGGGGTGTGCCCGAGCAGATCCTCACCGACAACGGCAAGGTCTTCACCGGACGGTTCAACCAGCCGCCGGTCGAGGTCCTCTTCGACCGGATCTGTCGCGAGAACGGCATCGGGCACCTGCTGACCCAGCCCCGGAGCCCGACCACGACCGGGAAGATCGAGCGGTTCCACCGGGCACTGCGCACCGAGTTCCGCACCGACCGGGTCTTCGCGGACCTAGCTCACGCCCAGGCCGAGCTCGATGAGTGGGTCGTCGACTACAACACCCACCGGCCCCACCAGGCTTTGGGCATGGACACGCCTGCGGCCAGGTTCCTGCCCGCCGAGGGCGCAGTGGTGACCTCGCTGCGTCGACCCGCCACGACTGGTCGCCCCGACGAGGACCGACCCGATGGGATCTGGGTAGCTCGCCGGGCCAGCGCAGTCGGGGTGGTCTGCGTGAACTGGCAACAGGTGTGTCTCGGAGTCGCAGCCGCCGGGCGCCCGGTCGATGTCTGGGTCACCGACCACGTCCTGCAGTTCTACGACGGCGACCAGCTCCTGCGCACCGAGAAACGCGCGACCCCAGGCGAGGTCAGAGTCAAGAGATCACAAGCGCCCCAGAGGCGCTCTAGAGTTCAACCGAGTGTTACGGATCAACCGAGGTAGTTCTGTGACCCATCAACCGAAGGTGTTCAGCCCCACCGAGCTGGTTCGAACGGACGAGATCCTGCGCTCACTCGCCTGAGAGGCGGGCGATCATCGCCATCGCGTCGTGCGGGGCGTGGCCCTTGGCGTCGTTGTCGAAGTAGACGAAGACGTCGCCGTGCTCCGCCCACCGCCGGCACTTCGCGGCCCACTCGTCGAGCGCGGCGGCGCCGTACCCGCTCGCGTAGAGCTCGACGTCGCCGTGCAGGCGGACGTAGACGAAGTCGCTGGTCACCTCCTCGACCCGGGGGAACCGGCGGGCGGTGTCCGCGACCACGCAGGCGACCCCGTGCTCCCGCATGATCGCGTAGGCCTCCGGCGTGCAGAAGGTGGCGCTGCGGAACTCCAGCGCGTGCCGCAGCGGCCGGTCGGCGAGCCCGCGGGGAGCCCGGGTCAGCGCCCGGTCCTCCGGCACCTTGTCGTCGTGCGTGCGGGCCAGCGCGGCCGCGGCCGCGAAGGTCCGTGGCAGCCGGGAGAAGAAGTCGTCGAGCACGGCGGCGTCGAACGGGAGGTTCTCGGGCAGCTGCCACAGGAACGGCCCGAGCTTCGACCCGAGCGCGAGCACCCCGGAGGCGTAGAAGTTGGCCAGCGCGGTGTCCACGTCGCGGAGCCGCTTGAGGTGCGTGACGTAGCGGCCGCCCTTCACCGCGAAGACGAAGTCGTCGGGCGCCTGGTCGTGCCAAGTGGCGTACGACGTGGGTCGCTGCAGCGAGTAGAACGAGCCGTTGATCTCGATCGAGGTCAGGTGCTCGGCGGCGTAGGCCAGCTCGCGGCGCTGGACCAGGCCCTTCGGGTAGAAGTCACCACGCCAGGCCGGGTAGGTCCACCCCGAGATCCCGACCCGGACCCGTCCCATCGGCTCAGTCGTTGCGGGCGGAGTCGACGACCAGCGCGAGGGCGTTGAGGCCGGCCCAACCCAGGGTGACGGCCAGGACCTTGGCGCGGATCTCGTCGTCGTCGGTCTTGCTCGAGAGCAGCACCGCGTCGCCGAGGTCCATGGCGATGCGCAGCAGCATCGCGGCCTTCACCGTCTTGCCTGAGCGGCCGAAGATGCCGAGCGAGCTGATCGCGAGGTCGCGCACGCCGTACGTCTGGGCGAGCAGGTTCAGGCCGGGCAGGTCCTTCTT
>JAODAY010000393.1 GCA_025463665.1 Microbacteriaceae bacterium | reverse complement strand
CGTCGACTCGCAATTCTCCGGGGCGAAGGTCGCGCTGCGCCCCGTTTACGAACGGCTGGTCGCCGCTGCATCCGCTTTCGGTGCCGACGTCGAGATCGTGCCCAAGAAGAACAGCGTCTCGCTGCGGCGGTCGAAGCAGTTCGCTCTCGTGGAGGCCCCGAGCGCGAAGCGGATTCAGCTGGGCCTGCAGTTGAAGGGCGAGCCGGCGACGGAGCGGCTGCTGCCCGGCAATGAGATGTGCTCCCACCGGGTCAACCTCGCCGGTGCGGAGGAGGTCGACGACGAGGTGCTCGGCTGGCTGCATGAGGCGTACGACCGCAACTAGGTGTCGTCTACCTGCCACGCCGACCCGCAGCGCCAGCACCGTGTGCCGCGGGCGCCCTTGACCAGCGCCCCGCACTCTTCGCAGACCTGGGCGAGCCAGCAGGCCGCGTCACCGCCCTCGGCTGGGATCACGCCGGCTGCGACTAGATCGTCGTTCGCGGCATCCGTCATTCGCCCACGCTGCCACGGATTCGACCGGAACGGAACGGCTTTCAGCGTGCGGGAGGCGGCACACGGCGATACTGGAGGAGTGAACCCACGGAGCATCCGCTGATCGGGCCGATCCAGGCGCCGCAGTTGCATGTCGCGACGTTCAACATCCGCCGTCGCATCCCGCGCCCGACCAAACGCCACCCCGACCTGTGGTCGCGCCGCAAGCACTCCTTGCGGGAGTTCCTCATCAGCGAGTTGCCGACCGTGCTCGGTGTGCAGGAGGCCCTGCCCGACCAGGCGCTGTTCATCGCCGAGAGCCTCCCGCAGGAGTACAACCGCGTGGGGGTGGGCCGCAACGCCGGCGGCTCGGGCGAACAGTGCCCGCTCTACTACGACTCCCGCCGCCTGAGGCTCGAAGAGTGGCACCAGCTCGCGCTCTCCGCCACGCCCACCGTCGCCGGCTCGCGCTCGTGGGGCAACTTCGTGCCGCGCATCGCCGTGGTCGCGACCTTCACCGACCTGGCGACCGGGCTTCGACTCCGCGTGATCAACACCCACTTCGACCATCTGTCCCGGCGTTCCCGGCTTCTGTCAGCACGGATGCTACGCCAGCTCGTCGAGGCAAGCCCGACCCCCACCGTGGTGATGGGTGACGCCAACGCCGGCACGGGTTCGGCGCCCCATCGTGAACTCACGCACGCGGGCGTTCTGCGTGACGCCTGGTTCGTCGCCGAACGCCGACTGACTCCCGCTTTTGGCACATACACGCGGTACCGGACCCCCGTCGCGGGCGGCAAGCGCATCGACTGGATGCTCGTCGGCCGCGGCATTCGCGTGGAGGCGACCGGCGTCAACGCCGCGCGCTACGGCGGTGTGGCGGCATCCGATCACGCGGCCCTGCAGTCGGTGTTGACCTTGCCGGCCCCGGCCGCCGCGCCCCAGCCCTCCGCCCGGGGCTGAGGTGCAAGCTCCTGCGCGCGGCACCCCGCTTCGGCAGCCGAAGCTTGCCCCTCCGCTCACTTGCCTGCTCACCGGGACTCTCGGGGCGACACCGCACATCCGCCCCGTACAGTAGCGAGATGATCGAGACGTTTCTGCGCCCGCCCCGCAGCCTCGGCGAGTACCTGGCCGACGTGGTGCGCGTCGTCGGGGTGCTCAGCGTCACAGCTGCGGCTGTGTGGTGGCAGCTTGCGGATGTCGCGGTCGTGGCCCTCGCGCTCATCGGCGTCTTCCTCCCGCGCTTTCTCGGTGCGCGGCCCGCCTTCGACGCGGCTTTCACCATCGCCGTGCTCGTCGCGTCGTGGAGCAGCGTGCTCGATCTCTACAGAAGCGTCGTCGGCTGGGACGTCGTCGTGCACTTCTTCACGAACGGGCTCATCGCCGCCATGGCCTACTTGCTGCTCGCGCGCCTCGGGGTGCTGCCCGCCGTGATCGATTCCCGCTACCCGACCGTCGCCGCCATCGGCATCACGACGACACTCGGTTTCACGGCCGGAGTGGTGTGGGAGTTCGTCGAATGGGCCGGGCACACCTTCGTTGACGAGACGATTTTCGTCGCCTACGCCGACACGATCGGTGACCTCGCGGCGGGCGGCGCCGGTTCGCTGCTCGCGGGTCTCGCTCTGCGGTTCCTCACCGCGCATAACCGCTCGGTCGCCTCCCCGCGGCGCACGCCCACCTTCGGCTGAGCCCCGCGGGCAATGTCGGTGCCCGCGTCTACGCTGGCTCCGGGAGGGAGCACGGTGGAACCGGTAGGGGTGTGGTGGGCGCGACGCCAGTGGTCGAAAGACTCCGATGTGCCTTACCCGATTGGCACCTACCGGGCCGACTGGGCCAGATACCCCGTGCTCATCAACCAGTACCACCCCGAGTTCAATCACGGCATCACGCTCACCCAGATTCCGCCCGAGGCAGAGGTGTACCTGCTTTGGCAGTGTGACGCCGGTCACCGTTTCGTCGCGACGCCGCACGAGCAGCGCCACCGGCCGGGCCGGGAGCGCCGCCGCTCGTCGTGGTGCCCCACGTGCGCCGAACTCGCGGTGCGCCGGCAGGCGCCGGTCGCCACGGCCCCAGAGCCGCCCGCGCCCCCGTACAGGTGCGGGCATCCGCGCGACCCGGATCGCGTCGAGGCCGCCGACGATGACCGCTGCTACCTGTGCCGTCGGCTGGACGGCTCGCCGACGACGCGAGAGCGACTGCTCGCGATCGTCAGCGCCGCTCAGCGCGATGACCTCGCGGTCGAGACGGCAACCGCGCGCACCTACCGCTGGCAGTGCGGGCGGGGCCACCCCGCATACGAGGCGAGCGTCGAGAAGATGCTCGGCGGCCGACGATGCCGGGTGTGCACCAACGCCGCGGCAGCCGCCGATCGATACGCCGTCGGTGACGCGTTCGTGAGCCCGTGGGCGCCGAAGCCCGCATCGGCGGTGGAGGCCGACCTCCGCCAGAGGCTCGCCGAGCGGTTCGACTTCGACCTCTCCTGCACCGCCGTGAAGGTGGCGCGCCCCTTCTTCAACCACGTCGAGGTGTGGCCGGACATCATCATCCCCGAGTTGCGTATCGCCATCGAGTACGACAGCGTCGGTCGGCACGGTCTCGAGCACGTCGGCAAGCGGGAGCAGACCGACGCGAAGAAGGATCGTCTGCTGCGCGCCGCGGGCTGGGAGGTTGTCCGCGTCCGCGCGGCGAAGCTCCAGCCGCTCGGCCCGCACGACCTCACGACCGCCGGCGTGACCGCTCGACTCATCGCCCGAATCGACGATGAGCTCGCCGCTATCCGTGGCGAGCTCATCGTGGCGTCGTACCGCTCCAGCCCCGCGAAGGCGTGAGCCGAGGGCGTGAGCCGAGGGCGTGCGCGGCCTCAGCAGCAGCGACCCTCCGGGTTGTTCTCCTGGCGGTCCGTGTGGTCGCGCCAGAACTCCTTCTTCGTCATCGCGGGCGGCCCGTCCTCGCCGTGCACCGACTCGTGGTGTTCGCGGTACTTCTCGTAGGCGTCTTCGCCCATCACGCCTTTGACGAACCAGGCGAGGTCACGGGCGCCCTTGCGGGCGACGTCGAGCATGGTCACGAGTGCGCTCCCCCTGTGACCTTCTCGGTCGCCGGGCGCTTGGCCCACTCGGCCTCGAGCTGCTTCTCGGCGGGTGTCGCAAAGAGCCCGGCCGGGGCGAAGCGGCGGGATGCCACGGCGTCGTCCTCGCTCGTGGCGTTGCTCCCCGCGCGGTACGCACGCCAGGTCGCCCACAGTGCGGTCAGGATCACGATGATCGCGAGCGTCACGAACAGGATCGACAGAATGCCCTGAATCATCGTGTTCCGCACGACTGCCTCCATCGCTTCGACCGTCGTCGCGGTTCCGAAGGTCGTCTCCCCGTCGGCGAGCGCGTTGCGGAATGCGGCGTTGTTGGCGAAGTAGCCGACGGCGGGAACGCTCGAGAAGATCTTGAGGAACGACGCTGAGATAGTCACGACCGACGCGAACGCGAGCGGCAGGGCGATGATCCACAGCGAACGGAACAGCCCGCGCTTGGCTGCGATGGCCAGGCAGACCGCCAGGGCGATGGCGGCGAGCAGCTGGTTGGCGATCCCGAACAGCGGGAACAGCGTGTTGATGCCGCCGAGCGGGTCGGTGACCCCCATCACGAGCACGGCGCCCCAGAGCGCGACCATGATC
Source organism: Microbacteriaceae bacterium (assembly GCA_025463665.1). GTDB lineage: Bacteria > Actinomycetota > Actinomycetes > Actinomycetales > Microbacteriaceae > Conyzicola. The sequence goes on along the minus strand of JAODAY010000393.1, from coordinate 226 downwards.
GCCGTCGTCACCCACGCGCCTACCCGCCACGAGGTGTCCTTGAAGCGGGGCAGGAAGTTGCCGAGGCTGTCCTGAAGCATGAACCGGGCTACGCGGGTTCCGGCGTCCACAGCCGTGAGGATGAACAGCGCCTCGAACATGATCGCGAAGTGGTACCAGAACGACATGAGTCCGCTGCCGCCGATGAGTTGCTGCATGATGTGCGCGAGGCCCACGGCGAGGGTCG
>JAODAY010000385.1 GCA_025463665.1 Microbacteriaceae bacterium | reverse complement strand
ATCTGCACCCCCGCGCCATCGGCCAGCACCGTGACATCCGCCGACTCATCGACGCTCTGGCGACCGCGCTTGTAGTGCTCGTCGATGTCCCAGGCATCCCACTGCGTCGGGGTGTCCCTGAACAGCTGGAGTTCGTTCGCTGCCTCGCCCGCCGGCACGAGCTCGCGGCGCGCGTCGAGGTCGTAGAGGGAGGTCACGAGCCCACGGGCGTCGACGACGACGCGCACGCGGGCGTTCTCGAGCACCGTGCCCCCTGCAGTGGACCGCACCGTTGGCACGCCGTCCGGCGTGGCGACGCCATCGGCTTCCGCGACGCCCGAGCCCAGCGCCGCGACGCCGTCGACGGCGAACGGTCCGGCGTTGAACGACAGCTCTGTGTCACCCTCGCCCGTGAGGCTCGCGAGTGCGGTGCCGATGAGGCTCTCGAGTTCGCCGGCGATCCGGGCGTAGTTGGCCTCGGCCTCGCGATGCACCCAGGCGATCGACGTTCCCGGCAGAATGTCGTGGAACTGCTGCAGCAGCACCGTCTTCCAGGCGGATTCGAGCGCCTCGTAGGGGTAGTCGACGCCGCGCAGAACTGTGGCGGCGGTGGCCCAGAGTTCGGCCTCGCGCAGGCGGTGCTCGCTCTCGCGGTTGCCGCGCTTGGTGCGCGGTTGGGCCGTGTAGGTGCCGCGGTGCGATTCGAGGTACAGCTCGCCCGACCACACCGGCGGCGATGCGAGCTCGGCCTCGGCCGTTTCGAAGAAGGTCGCCGGGGTCGTCATCGTCACGCGGGGCGAGCCCTCCAGGTCGTGGGTGCGGGCCGCGGCGGCGAGCATCTCCCTCGTCGGACCGCCTCCGCCGTCGCCCCAGCCGAACGGCACGAGCGAGTGCCGGCCGACACCCTTCTCTGCGTACTGCCGCTCGGCGCGCGCGAGGTCGGCCGCCGAGAGCTCGGAGTTGTACGTGTCGACGGGCGGGAAGTGCGTGAAGATGCGTGTTCCATCGATGCCCTCCCACGAGAAGGTGTGGTGCGGCATGCGGTTGGTTTCGTTCCACGAGATCTTCTGGGTGAGGAAGTATTTCGACCCGGCCGCGGCGACGATCTGCGGCAGAGCGGCGGAGTAGCCGAACGAGTCGGGAAGCCACACTTCGAGCGGCTCGACGCCGAGCTGCTCGATGAAGAAGCGCTTGCCGGCGACGAACTGGCGGGCCATGGCCTCCCCACCCGGCATGTTCGTGTCGGACTCCACCCACATGCCGCCGACGGGAACGAACCGGCCGGCAGCGACTTGCGCCTTGACTCGTTCGAACAGTTCGGGGTACCCCTCCTGCAACCAGGCATACTGCTGCGCGGATGACGCGGCGAACACGAAATCGGGATCGTCCTCCATGAGCGCGAGCACGTTGGAGAACGTGCGCGCCACCTTGCGCACCGTCTCGCGCACCGGCCACAACCAGGCGCTGTCGATGTGGGCGTGACCGACCGCGCTCAGCCGGTGCGCGCTCGCATAGGCGGGGCTCGCGAGCACGTCGACGAGCGCTGCGCGACCGGCGGCCGCCGTCGCCGCGACGTCGTCGGGGTCGACCGCGTCGACCATCGCGTCGAGCGCGCTCAGGATCTCGGCCCGGCGCGGAAGCGACTCCGGGAGTTGCAACAGCAGTCCGCTGAGGGTCCAGATGTCTTGCAGCAGCTCCCACACGGTCACGTCGAGTTCAGCGAGGTGCAGCGTTCGCAACTGGTAGATGGGCTGGTCGCCCGCCGTCCCCTTGTCGCCGTAGACCGTCGGCGAGAAGCGGAAGTCGCCGGCCACGTTCGGGTTCGCCGCCGCCTCGAGGTAAAGCTCGACCGCGCTCCCCGCGTCCCCGACCGGCACGTAGCTGTTGAGCGGCTCGATCGCCTTGATGATCGTGCCGTCGGGTCGCCACGCGATCGCCTCGGCCTGGAACCCCGCGGCCGCCTGGAAGCCGGGTGCGGCGAGAAAGCCGGTGCCGCTCGCACTGAACCCGAGATCGACGACGAGCTCGGGTCGGGTGCCCTCGGCGGTCCAGTCCTGCGGAACCGTGCCGCTCACGCGAAACCACACCGTCCCCCACGGCGAGCCCCACGCGGAGCCCACAGCGAATTGCTCGTACCGGGCGGCGGCGGCCGTCGCGAACGGCACCGGCTCCCCGCGCACGTCCCATGCGGAGACGTCGACGGGAGCGGTGCGGCGGTACAGCGCCGGTCGGAGCCTGTCCCGCACGAACCGTTCGATCCGCGCTTCGACGAGGGTGGTGTTGGTGTGCATAGCGTTTCCTTTGGAGCGACGACGAGGTGTGGGGGTGCGGCGGGCGGCTAGCCCTTGACCGCCCCGGCGAGGGCGAACGATCCGCCGATTCCGCGGGAGACGAGCACGTACAGGGCGATCACCGGCACGGCGTAGATGAGCGAGAACGCGGCGAGCTGGCCGTAGGCGATGGCGCCGTATTGGCCGAAGAAGCTGTAGATGCTGATCGCGGCGGGCTGTTTGCTGGGCGAGAGCAGCAGCACGAACGGCACGAAGAAGTTCCCCCAGGCCTGGAAGAAGACGTAGATGGCGATTACGGCGATCCCCGGGCGCATGAGCGGAATGACGATCGAGCGGAGCGCCCGCATCGCAGACGCGCCATCCATCCACGCCGCCTCCTCGAGGCTGATCGGCACCGAGTCCATGAAGTTCTTGGCCATGAAGATCGCGATCGGCAACGACGACGCCGACATGAACAGGATCGTTCCGGGCAGCGAGTCGAGGAGATTCAGTTGCACGAACAGGCTGTAGACGGGAACCATGATCGCCGTGATCGGCAGGCAGGTGCCGAACAGCACGCCGTACATGAATGGCTTGTTGAACCTCGCCTGATAGCGCGACAACGGATAGGCGGCGAGGAGCGCCGCGATCACGGTCACGGCCGCCGTTCCGACCGAGAGCACGAGGCTGTTCCACATCGGGAGGAACGTCAACTCGGGCGTCAGCACTGCGGCGAAGTTGTCGAGAGTGAGGCTCGTCGGGACGCGCGTCTGGTAGGTGGCTTCGGCGTCGAACGATGCGAGCACGAGCCAGGCGAGCGGTAACAGGAAGCTGACGCCGATGACGACGAGGGCGACGTTGGCCAGCAGCTTGCCCTTGCCACGCCGCGGCGAGGCGACGGATACCGGGGCGGGGCGCACGGGAATTGTCGGGGGCGCGAGAGTGGTCATTCGTCTAGTCCTTTTGCGGTCGCAGCGCGCGGATGTAGATGACGGAGAAGATCGCGCCCATGACGAGCATCACGGTCGCTATTGCCGTGCCGTAGCCGATGTTTCCGAAACGGAACGCTTCCTTGTAGGCCATGATCGGGAGCGTCGTGCTGTCATTGCCCGGACCTCCCGCGGTCATGACGTAGATGAGGGTGAACACCGACAGGGTCTGCAACGTGATGAGCATGAGGTTGGTGGTGATCGTGCTCCGGATCATCGGGATGGTCACCCAGAACAGCCGCTTCGCTCCCCCGGCGCCGTCGATCTCCGCTGCCTCGGTGATCTCGGGCGGAACGTCGTTGAGCGCGGCCTGGTAGACCATCATCGAGAACGCCGTGCCGCGCCAGATGTTGGCGAGGATGATTGCGAGCATCGGGAAGCTGTAGAGCCAGTTCGGCCCCGTCTGTCCGAACGCCGAGAGCAGTTGGTTGAGGGTGCCGTCTTTACTGAAATAGGCGTAGCAGACGAAGGCCGCGACGATCTCCGGCAGGATCCAGGCGGCGACGATGATCGTACCGACCGCCGTGCTCACCGGTTTGCTCGCCCTGTTCATGAACAGCGCGATGCCCAGCCCGAGGACGTTCTGGGAGACGACTGCCGATGCGAGGGTGAAGAGCACCGTCAGCCCGATCGAGAGCGGGAAGACCGGGTCGCTGAACAGTTCGATG
>JAODAY010000371.1 GCA_025463665.1 Microbacteriaceae bacterium | reverse complement strand
CGACGAGGAGAACACTGAAAAGGGCGGCCAGCGCACGCGAGGTGCGGCGGAATGATCGAGGCACGTCTTTGTCCTTTCGATTACCGTCATTGGTAAGCGGGAGTTGTTTGGATGACTAGATTTAGCTCACATATCAACTCATTCAGGCCATAATGCAGTAGGAGAACGGAGAGTACAAGACCTTGCCGAAATTGCAGCAGAATTCCGCTCCGGGTCGCCGCGCGAGCCTCGACGCCCTTCTGGCGTTCGCCTGGGACGCCGGCGCGTTCGTGAGCGCCGACGCCATGGCTGCAACGGGCCTGACCCGGTCCACGGCCATTGACGGGCTCGACGAGCTCATCGATGCCGGGATGCTGCGCGAACTGCCGAACGCCCGCACCGCCGGCGAGTACCGCAAGGGGCGCCCGTCGCGCCGGTTCGAACTGCGTGCGGATGCCGCCGTCGTCATCGGCATGGATGCCGGCCGGTCGCATATCACCACGAGCATCGCCGACCTTCGCGGCGAAACCCTGGCGCGTGAGACCATCGAGCTCGACGCCACGCACGACACCCCCCGCGAGCGGCGGGCGGTCGTGCTCGAAGCGATCGATTCCGCGCTGCGCAAGGCGGGCAGCACCCGCGACAGCGTGCTCTCGGTGTGCGTCGGTGTGCCCGCGCCCGTCGACGCCCGCGGCGCCTCGCCCGAGCACCGCGACGGGTTCTGGCAGCGGTCGAATCCGCAACTGCGGCAGCTGCTCGAAGAGTGGGTGCCGATCGTGCGAGTCGAGAACGACGCCTCCCTCGCGGCCGTGGCCGAGGGCCGGGTCGGCAGCGCCGTCGGCTGCCTCGACTACGTCGTTCTCCTCGCCGGCGACCGGTTCGGGGCCGGCGTCGTCATCGACGGCAATCTTCTGCGCGGGGCGCACGGTGGTGCAGGTGAGACGGTCGCGTTCGACCACGTCTCCGGCGTCGGAAGCGCATACGGGATCGGCAACCACCTCACCGAGTGGGTGCGCGAGGCGGCCGTCGCTGGCACCATACCGGCGGGTCACCCCTTCGTCGGCATGCCCGTGGAGGAACTGACCGGGCGCGCGGTCATCGAGGCGTCGCGCGCGGGCGACGCCTGGTCCCGATGCATCGTCGAACGCGCCGGCGCCCTCCTCGCGCGCATCACGGCCGTCTTCGGCAGCCTCTACGACCCGTCGCGCGTGATCGTGTCGGGAGGCGTCGTGGAGGGTCTCGATGAGGTCCTCGCCGTGGCGTGCGAGCTCCTCCCGGGTCAGCTCGACCTTCCCGCGCCGGAACTGACCCTGTCGCGGCTCGGCGCTCACGCCGTGGCGACAGGCGCGGTGTCGGCCGCCGTGGAGAGTGCCCGCGCGGGCGTGCTCCACCTTGGAGCAGACAGCCCGCACACTCTTCGAGACGTCGTCTAGCCGCCGCTCCCCCGGTTGCCCGGTTCAGCCGTTGGCTTCTTTCGGCTCAGCCGCTCGCGTTCGCGCGACTCCAGCGCGTTCCGCCCGCGAACCAGCGAGCGAGAACGGATGTCGGCACCATCGCCGCGCGGATTCGCGCACCCGCGCCGACCCCGCGGCGCAGGGCGCGCAGCACGGTGTGCACGTCGTGCGGCGCCGTCTTATCCACGGCTCTCGCGTCGGCGAAGGTCTCGCGTTCGAGCCCCTGGCGCAGGCGGCCGAGCGCCGCGACCGCCCCGGAATCGGTCACCGGCGATCCGCCGACCGGCCCGGAGTCGGCGAAGACCCGATCGTTGCGGTCGGTCGTGAGCCTCGCCGCGAGTTCGCGCGGGGTGTCGCCGTCGGAGAGGCTCCAGCCGAGATCACGCGCGGTGTCGCGCACCTCGTCCCACGCGGCGAGCGCGAAACCGGGTCGGCCGCGCCTGCCCAGCCGTGCCCGCCGCACGGCGAGTCGCGCGATGGCGGGAATGAACAGGGCCAGGAGCACCGCGAGTCCGGCGAGACCGAGAACGATCGTGTTGGCGTCCGGACCTGTGGCCGCGGTGTCGCCGGCCGCGGCGCCGCCCCCGAAGTCCTCGGCGCCGGCGTCGGTGGGAACGTCGACGGGCGCGGATGACGCGACCGATTCGTCGACGTCGGGAGTCGCCGGGTCGTCCGCGACGGCGTCCCTGTACTGCGGCACGGAACCCCGGCCGACGGTCGGCTCGAACCGCACCCAGCCCACCGACTCGAAGTGCAGCTCCGGCCACGCGTGCAGTTCGTCTGTCGTTACCCGGAACTTCTCGTCGCTCCCGTCCCGGTTCTCCGAGGCGGAGCCCGCGGTGAACCCGACGGCGATCCGCGTGGGGATGCCGAGCACGCGCGACATCGCGGCCATCGCCGAGGCGAAGTGCACGCAGTAGCCGCTCTTGCGGTCGAGGAATTCGCCGATCACCGCGGCGGAGGTTCCGTCGTAGCCGTCTTCGACGGGCGCGTTTTCGGAATACCGGAACTCGCCGCCGCGAAAGTAGCGCTGCAGCGCGAGCGCCCGGTCGTAGTTGTTCGTCAGCCCCTCCGTCAGGGCGAATGCCTGCTCGGAGACGACGGCGGGCAGGCTCTCGGGCACCGCGAGGTAGCGCTGCAGCTCGACCGGAACCGCCTGGTCTGCTGCGCGCAGCTGCTCGCTCGTCGGGTCGGCGGTCTCGGTGGTGACCGTGTACTGCTGCCCGCGCACCGTCGACCGGTTGGAGCGCACGTTGAGCGTCTCCGGGTCCCACCGCCACGTGCCGACGAGGCCCTCGATCCTGGTCGGGGCGTAGGGCACGGGCAGCCAGCGTCCGCGCACGTTGCCCATCTCGATCCTCGACGAGCTCTCGATGACGGCGACGTCCTCCGCGCGGTCGGTGCCGGCATCGATGACGTCGAGGGTGTTGTTGCGGGTGCCAGAGCCCACCGAGGGCTCCCAGTCCTGATCGGTGAACTTGTCGAGAGTCGCCATGCGCATGTACTGGCGCTGCTCCGCGGTGGTCGTGTAGGTCATGGCGAGCACGGGGCTGGCCCGGCGGAGGTCGTCGCCGAGGTCGACGATCGGGTTCAGGCCGGTCGCGTAGCCGGAGATCCCGCTCGCCGGGGGGTCGGTGGAGACGGTGGGCGGCAGCACGATCGGCACGACGAGAGCAACGACCAGGGCGACGGCGCCGAGGCCGAAGGCGACCCCGGGCTGGCTTCGCGGCGAGGCGACGTAGATCACGAGCAGCCATGCCGCGGCGGCGATCACGAAGAAGATCGGGTCGGTCAGGTCGGGGTTGACGAACCCCGGGGTGGCGACGAACGCGAGCAGCATGACCCCCGAGAGCGCGGGAGCGGCGCCGGCGAACGCGACGGTGTCGACGGCGAGTGCCGTCACTCCCGCGCACAGGCAGAGGATGAAGAGGATTCCGGGAACCGCTTCCGCCGGCACACCCTGCGCCTGGATGGACTGCGCCCCCTCGCTGACCAGCTCGGCGAACCTGCCGACGGTGTCCAGGGTAGGGACGAGCCCGAGTATCGCCGTCGGCGCCGCGAAGAGCAGCGTCATGAGCAGCACGAGGGCGATCACTCCCGAGCCGACCTGAACGAGGGTGCGGTGGGTGGCGAGTCGCACCACGGCGAGCACTCCGAGAACGACGATCACGACGAGGCCCGTCATGAGCCACCAGAGCGCGCCGCTCAGCAGCTCGTGCAACCCGCCGAGTGCCACGAGCATCGCCAGCGCGAGGCTGAGCGTGAGCGGGATGCCTGCCTGGAAGGCCGCCGGCTCGGCGTCACGCGACGACATGGGACTCCCCCTCTTCGGCGAAACGCGGGCGGGCCAGGGCCTCGCCGCTCACGCCGCTGTCGTCGAGCGCCGCCGCCCACACTTCTGCCGGGTCATCCGTCGTTCTCACGGCAATGCATTGCCAGCCGGCGCGCCTGAGGGCTTCGCTGGCGGATGACGCGTGCGCGTCGATCACGAGGGCGATGCCGTGCTCGTTGCTGTCGCGCTGGCTCGCGATCCACTGCAGTGATTCGTCGGACGGGCGCGCGAGCACCGCGAACAGAGGCCCGCGCAGATCGCTCTGCGTTCCGGCGGAGTGGTCGGCGCGCAGGTGGTCGGGCACGAGCTGGGCCCGCGCGAGGCTCTCGAGGAACTCCATGTCGTGCCCGGTCCCGCCGCCCGCCTCCGTCGGCGCGACCAGCTGCGTCGGGCCGGATTCGCGCAGCTGCAGCAGGAACCCCGCACCGACGAGGTGTACGCCGAGCGACGCCACCATCGACAGCGCCCACTCGAAGTCGTCGCCGCCCGGTGCGCCGTAGCCGCTC
>JAODAY010000335.1 GCA_025463665.1 Microbacteriaceae bacterium | reverse complement strand
CGACGTCGCCGAGCAGGTCGAGCGCGTCATCGACGGTGTTCCCGAGGGCGAGTACTGAGCGCGGCCGGTGCCCGGCGCGCAGCGCCCGTTCGAAGACGAGGAGCGACTCGGCGAGGTACAGGCCGTGCTCGGTGCCGCGCGCCTTCTTGAGCGCGACGTCGGTCAGGTGCGCGTAATCGGCGAGCCGCGGGTCACTGAGGTCGGCGACCTCGATCACCGTCACCGGCGCGGGTGCGCGCTCACGCGAACGCGTTCGGTACGAGCGTGTACTTCGTCTCGAGGTACTCGTGGATGCCCTGCGAGCCGCCCTCCCGGCCGAGTCCGGACTGCTTGATGCCGCCGAACGGCGCGGCGGCGTTGGAGATCACGCCGACGTTGAGGCCCATCATCCCGGTCTCGAGGCTCTCGATCATGCGCTGCCCGCGCGCGAGGTCGCGAGTGAACACGTAGCTGACCAGGCCGTACTCGGTGTCGTTCGCCTGGGCGACCGCGTCGGCCTCGTCGGTGAACGTCGTGATCGCGAGCACCGGACCGAAGATCTCCTGCTTCAGGATGTCGCTGCCCGCGACCACCCCGGTGAGCACGGTCGGGGCGTAGAAGGTGCCCGGCCCGTCGATCGCCGACCCGCCGATGAGCACGGTCGCGCCGCGCGCGACGGCGTCGTCGACGAGCGCGGTCGCCTTCGCGACGGCGGCTGTGTTGATGAGCGGGCCGATGCGCACACCCTCCTCGGTGCCGCGACCCACCCGGAACTCGCGCACCTTGTCGGTGACCCGGCGGGCGAACTCGGTGGCGATGGACTCGTGCACGATGAAGCGGTTCGCGGCGGTGCACGCCTCGCCGATGTTGCGGAACTTGGCGAGCAGGGCGCCCTCGACGGCCTTGTCGAGGTCGGCGTCCTCGAAGACGACGAACGGCGCGTTGCCGCCGAGCTCCATCGAGGTGCGCAGCACGCCCTCCGCCGCCTGCTTGAGCAGCCGCACGCCGACCGGGGTCGAGCCGGTGAAGCTGAGCTTGCGCAGCCGCGGGTCGGCGATGATCGGCGTGGAGACCTCGTTCGACGACGACGTCGTCACGATGTTGATCACGCCGGCCGGCAGCCCGGCGTCGGCGAGCAGCTGGGCGAAGAGCAGCGTGGTGAGCGGGGTGAGCGCGGCCGGCTTCACGACGGCCGTGCAGCCGGCGGCGATCGCGGGTGCGATCTTGCGGGTCGCCATCGCGAGCGGAAAGTTCCACGGGGTGATGAGGTACGAGGGTCCGACCGGCAGGTGGGTGACGATGGTGCGGCCGGTGCCCTCGGGATTCACGCCGTATCGACCGGTGATGCGCACGGCCTCCTCGCTGAACCAGCGCAGAAACTCCCCGCCGTAGGCGACCTCGCCTCGGGCTTCAGCGAGCGGCTTGCCCATCTCGAGCGTCATGAGCAGCGCGAACTCGTCGGCGCGCTGCTGCATCAGGTCGAACGCTCGACGCAGGATCTCCCCGCGGACTCGGGGAGCGGTTGCGCCCCACGACGCCTGGGCCGCTGCCGCGGCATCCATCGCCGTGAGGCCGTCGGCGGCGGATGCGTCGGCGATGGTCTTGATGACGAGACCGGTTGACGGGTCTGTCACGTCGATGCGGCGCCCCGAGGTCGAGGCGACCCACTCGCCGCCGATGAACAGGCGGTCGGGTACCTGGCTGAGCAGTGTGGCTTCGGAGATGGTCATTCGGTGTCCTCGCGTGACTCGGTGGGCTGGGCGGACGATTCGGTGATCTGGGCGCCGCTGGCCTCGAGCTCGACGAGGGCGGCGGCGCTGGAGTCGGCGGAGACCCCGGCGACGAGGTCGGTCAGCACGCGCACCCGGCGACCGGTCTGCAGCGCGTCGAGGCCGGAGGCGCGAACGCAGTAGTCGGTGGCTATGCCGGCGATGTCGATGTCGGTGACGCCCAGCGCGTCGAGCGCGTGGGCGACGGTCGTGTCATCCGTCGTCGTGCCCTCGAAGATGGAATAGGCGGGCCTGCCCTGTCCCTTGCGCACGTGCACGTCGACGGCGTCGGTGTTGAGGGCCGAGTGATATTCGGCGCCGAAGGTGCCCGCGATGCAGTGCGGCGGCCAGGTGGTGACGTAGTCGGGTGCGTCGTCGACGGCGAAATGACCGCCGTTGTCGTTCGAGGCGTCATGCCAGTCCCTCGAGGCGAAGACGTGCTCGTACCGCTCGGGCTGCTCGGCGAGCAGGCGACTGATGCCCTCCGCTACCGCGGCACCGCCCGCCACCCCGAGCGCGCCGCCCTCGGTGAAATCATTCTGCACGTCGATGTTGAAGAGAGCCGTGCCCCTGGTGTGACCCTTTCTGGCTGTTCGAGGAGCTAGCTGTTCGAGAGGTTGTCGCCGCACTTGTATGCGCTCGTGGTCAGCGTGTCGATGGCCGCCCTCGCGCTGTCCTGGATGCCGTCGCCGATCGCGTAGAAGGCGAAGGTGAGCGTGGTGCCGTCTGCCGCGTTGATGACGCCGCCGAGCGTGTACGCCGTGTCGATCCAGCCTGTCTTCGCGATGACCTTGCCGCGGGCCACGGCGTTGGCGCCGGTGAAGCGGCTCGAGAGGCTGCCCGACTTGCCGGAGACCGGCAGCGAGTTGTAGACGACGCTGAGGTTCTGCCCGCCGTCCTTGATCTTGACCATGAGTTGCGCGATGTAGGCGGGCGGCACCCCGTTCACGTCGCTGAGCCCCGAGCCGTCCCTGATGGCGAGCCCCGCGGTCGATACGCCGAAGGCGTTGAGCGCCGACGGTATGGCCTGCTGCAGCGATACGGCGGATCCGCCGAAGCCGGACTTGACCGAGACGACGCGGGCGAGGGTCTCGGCGAGCGTGTTGTCGCTCGTGAGCAGCATGAAGTCGATGAGGCTGCTGACCGGTTGCGACTGGACTTCGGCGAGCACCGATGTCGACGACGCCGCGCCCCGCGTGACGGTGACGCCGGGCAGGCCGAGCGCCTTCACGAAGGCTGTTCCCGCCCGGCCGATCGGGTCGGTGCTGCGCGGGCTGGTGGCGCGCGACGGGTCGGCACGGTCGCCGTCGACCATGAGCGCCGTCACCTCGGAGTGATAGCCGATGGTCTGCTCCGAGCGCTTCCACGTCGAGTCCCACTTGTCTGCGGGGTTCCAGTAGTTCGCGTCGAGCACCACCTGGGTGATCGGGGTGCCCGGGTACTTGGCGTTGTGCGCCGCCTTCGCCTCGCTCGCGAGGGTGGCGAGCTTGGGCGCACCGGCGTAGACGCTCGACCCGGTGGCGCTGAGGGTGGGGTCTCCGCCACCGACGAGCACGATGGTGCCGGGGCCGGTGCCCTCGACGACCCTGGTCGAGAGCCGGTAGTCGGCGCCGAGCACCGAAATGGCGGCCGACGCGGTGAGCACCTTCAAGACGCTGCCGGTGCGGTTCGGAACGTCGCCCTCGCGAGAGAACAACACCTCGCCGGTGGCGGCGTTCAAGACGTAGCCCTTCAGCGCCATGAGCCGCGGGTCGGCGGCGGGCCCGGCAATGGAGCAGGTGCGCAGGCGGGTGGCCGCGGGCAGCGCTTCGGGCACGGGGCGGCCGGCCACGGCGGGTTCCGCCGCGTCGGCAGCTGTCGGATCCGGCGTCGCTTCGCTCGTGACGGATGCCACGGGGCCGCCACCGCTCGCGTGCCTTGCCTGGCCGACCGAGGCGCCCTGGAAGACCGCGCCGGTGCCGAGCAGTACGAAGACGAGACCGAGGGCGGAGAAGAGCCAGACCCTCGGGTGCCTGCCGAGGAGCGCCGCCACACCCGTGCCTGCGGCATCCGGGGATCGACGAGTCTTGTCTTCTAGCGGCTCACTCACCCACCAATGATAGAGGGATCGCCCTGACAGGCAATCGGGCCGCGTGCGACACTGGGCGCATGAAGATCCGGCGCATCCACCACATCGCGATAATCGGGACAGACTACGAGCGCTCGAAGGAGTTCTACACGGGAGTGCTCGGATTCGAGCTCGTCAGTGAGGTCTTTCGCGCGGAGCGGGAGTCGTGGATGGGCAAGCTCGCGCTGAACGGCGAATACATCGTGGAGCTGTTCTCGTTCCCCGATCCGGCGGTGCGGCCGGCGTGGCCGGAGGCGACGGGCCTGCGGCACCTGGCCTTCGAGGTCGACGACGTCGAGGAGACGCTCGCCGAACTCGACCGCGGCGGGGTCAGGCATGAGGAGCTGCGGGTCGACCCGCACACCGACAAGAGGATGGCGTTCTTCTTCGACCCCGACGGGCTCCCGCTCGAACTGTACGAGGCCTGATCCGGCGGGAACCCGGGCGGAGCTACTCGCCCTCGAGGAGGTTGGCGAGCTCGTCGAGCTCGACGTCCCAGCCCTCGCGGTTCTGGTCGAGGCGCTCGCGACGGTAGCGGGTGCCGCCCGGCAGGTTCTCGAAGCCCGACTCGACAACGGTGAGCTCGCTGGACGACTCGTCGCCGGTGAGCGTGAACGTCACCGTCGTCGCGTACTCGTCGAGGGCGTCGGCCGGCACTCCCGACCAGCGGAACGCGAGGGTCTCCTGCGGCGTGATCTCCGTGATCTCGATGGGAAAGTCTCCGAAGTCCTCGTAGATGATCCGGCCGGTGCCGCCGACCTCGAACGCGGTGACCTCGAAACCCTCACCGAACCACTGGTTCAGAAGGTCGGGCTCGGTGAGGGCCGCCCAGACTCGCCCGCGGGGTGCGTCGATGCGAATGGTGCGGCGGATGAGGTGGCCGGTGATACGTGCGCGGTCTGACAAGGTGATCCTTCCGATCGGGTGCCCAGACAGGTTACTCGCCCGGGTAGCGCAGACCGATCTGGCGGCGCACCTCGTCGAGGGTAGCCAGGATGGCCACCGTCTCGCTCGGAGGCAGCACGTCGCCCTCGCCGGCGCCGTCGGCGATGAGGCGCTCGGCCTCCCACGCCTGGAATTGCATGCCGCGCTCGGCCACTTTCTCGTCGAAGGTCTCGACGACTGTGCCCGCCGAGTCGAACACGGTGAAGCTCGTCGGCGTGTAGAAGGTCTTGTCGAGGGCAATCCAGCCATCGGTGCCGATGACCGAGCCGGTGTTGGGCCCCGCGGTGTCGAGCGCGGTGTGCAGCACCGCCTGCTGGCCGTCGGGGTACCCGAGGAGGATCGCGGTCTGGCGGTCGACGCCCGTCGCGGTCGGGCTGGAGATCGCGGTGACGGTCGACGGTTCGCCGAGAATGTCCCACGCGAATGACACGGGGTAGATGCCGAGGTCGAGCAGCGCTCCACCGCCGAGGTCGGGGTTGTTGATGCGGTGCAGGGGGTCGGTCGGCAGCTTCTGGTTGTGGTCGGCGATGACCGTGCGCACCTGGCCGATCGTGCCGGCGGCGATGATCTCCCGCAGCCGAACCATGTGGGGAAGCCAGCGGGTCCACATCGCCTCGAGAACCACGAGGTTCTGCTCGGCGGCGAGGTCGGTGACCGACTTCGCCTGCGCTGCGTTCAACGCGAAGGGCTTTTCGACGAGAACGTGCTTGCCGGCGCGCAGCACGAGCGTCGCGTTCTCGGCGTGCATCGGGTGCGGGGTCGCCACGTAGATGACGTCGACGTCGGGGTCGGCGGCGAGCGCCTCGTAGCTCGGGTGGGCGGTGGGGATGTCGTGGCGGGCGGCGAACGCGTCGGCCGACTCCTGGCTGCGCGAC
>JAODAY010000316.1 GCA_025463665.1 Microbacteriaceae bacterium | reverse complement strand
CGCACGGCGGAGTCTGTCGTGTTCACCGACTGGCCGCCAGGACCGGACGAACGGAAGACGTCGACGCGAATGTCGTTCTCAGGGATCTCGATGACCGCGGCCTCTTCGAGCAGCGGGATAACTTCGACCGCGGCGAAGCTGGTCTGGCGTTTGCCTGCCGCGCCGAACGGCGACATGCGCACGAGACGGTGGGTGCCGGCCTCGACACTGAGAGTGCCGAAGGCGTATGGCGCGTCGATCTCGAAGGTCGCCGACTTGATGCCCGCCTCCTCCGCATAGCTGGTGTCCATAACGGTGCTCGAGTACCCGTGCTTTTCCGCCCAGCGCAGGTACATGCGGAACAGCATGTCCGCGAAGTCTGCGGCGTCCACTCCTCCGGCTCCCGCACGGATGGTGATCACCGCCGGGCGGTCGTCATACTCGCCGTCGAGCAGGGTCTGCACCTCGAGCTCGCCGAGGATCTTTTCGATCGATGTGAGTTCGACCTTCGCCTCGTCTGCCGCCGCGACATCCGACTCGTCGTTGGCGAGCTCCACCATGATCTCGAGGTCGTCGAGTCGGGAGGCGATGCTCTCGATCTTGGCGAGCTCCGCCTGGCGATGGCTCAGAGCGCTTGTGACCTTCTGCGCCTTCTCTGTGTCGTTCCACAGGTCGGGCACGCCGGCCTGCTCGCTGAGGTCGGCGATCTCCTCCACGAGGCGGTCGACTCCGACGACGGAACGAATGTCCGCGAAGGTCGAGCGAAGGGCAACTATCTGTGCAGAAAAATCGAGCTCATCCATGTCGGTGACAGCCTACCCGTAGCCGCAGAGACGGCCGCTGTGCAGTAACCGTCCCTCCGGGCCGCCGTTCTCGTGAACGATAGTCTGGAAGCGATGAGCACCGCCGAGATACCCTTCCGCTGGAAATCCATCGCGATTCCCGCCCTGCTCCCGACCCTCCTGTTTTCCATCGGTGAGGGCGCGATCATCCCGATCATCCCGATCGTGGCGGGCAACCTGGGCGCCACCCTCGCGATCGCCGGCTTCGTCGCGGCGATTCTGACGGTGGGCGAGCTCATCGGCGATATTCCGAGCGGATGGCTCGTGGCCCGCGTCGGCGAACGCCCGGCCATGATCGGGGCGACGTTGTTGTCGGTCATCGGCCTGGTGATCTGCGTGCTCGCGCCGAACCCCTGGGCACTCGCCTTCGGTGTGTTCCTGATCGGCCTCGCCACCGCCGTGTTCGCCCTCGCACGGCACGCCTTCATGACGAGCTTCGTGCCCGTCGCCTACCGGGCCAGGGCGCTATCGACGCTCGGCGGCATCTTTCGCGCCGGATTCTTCATCGGCCCGTTCATCACCGCCGCGGCTATCCACCTCACCGGAACCGCGACGTCGGCGTTCTGGATCCACATTGCCTGCTGCCTCGCGGCCGCCCTGCTGCTGGTCACGCTGCGCGATCCCACCGCCACCTTCGGGGTGACGCGCGTGGTGGGCTCCCCCGTGGCCGCTCGCGAGGGCGAAGCGTTCATTGAAAGCGAGTCGAAGGGCCTCTTCCAGACGCTCTACGACAACCGTGCGGTGCTCACGAAACTCGGCAGCGGCGCCGCGCTCATCGGCGCGATGCGCGCAAGCCGCGCGCTCATCCTGCCGCTGTGGGCGGTGAGCATCGGTATCAGCGAGACGAACACGGCGCTCATCATTGGCATCGCGGCCGGGATCGACTTCGCGCTGTTCTACACGAGCGGCCAGATCATGGACCGGTTCGGCAGGCTCTGGAGCGCCGTGCCCTCCATGGTGGGACTCGGCATCGGGCACCTCGTGCTCGCGCTCACCCACGACGTTCCGGACAACGTGGCCTGGTTCGTCTCGGCAGCCATGTTCATGTCTCTCGCGAACGGCATCGGCAGTGGCATCCTGATGACCCTCGGGGCCGACCTCGCCGACAAGGACAACCCGGCACCCTTCCTCGGCGCGTGGCGGTTCACCGGCAGCCTCGGCAGCGCTGGCGCGCCCCTTGCCGTCTCGGCCGTCACGGGGCTCGCCTCGATCGCGCTCGCCTCCGGGCTGATGGCCGTTCTCGGCCTCATCGGCGCAGGGATCCTTCTGCGCTACGTGCCGCGGTACGCGCCCCACGTGCCGCGGCACCTGCGGTGACCGCGCGGTAGTGGCAGCTCAGTAAAACACCGAGCGGGCCACAGCGGTCACCTCGATGCGGATGCCCTCGGGAACCACGAGCACGAGCACCGGCGGGCGCCAATACGCCGAGAGCTGCACCGTGGCGCTGCGCCCGTCGACCGTGACCGCGCGCTCGACCGCGAGCGACTCGAACGAGGAGGCCGCCTCACCGTTCACGTAGCCGCCGACGGCGGCCGCGACATCCGTCGATCGCAGAACCGGGCGCGGACCCTCCGGCGTGTTCGTGACGGCGCTGAGCTCGAACGCCTCGGCACCGACCAGCGCGGCGCCATCGGCGAGGCTGAACAGGCGTTTGCGTTCGAGATAGAGCGACGTCGCGGCGGCCACGAGCAGAATAAGCACGAGCGAGAGAAAGCCGAAGAACGCGGTGAGCGGGAGTATCGAACCGTCCTCGCGGCGTAGCCGGTTCACGGCCCCTCCCTCCACAGCCGCGACACCTGCTGCGTGGCGGTCGAGCTCAGGGGCACGCTGAGCGCGACGTCGGCGTCGAGCAGCGGCGGGGCGAACGGGAGCGGCTCGCGAACCACCACGACGACCGTTACGAAACCCCGTCTGGTGAGGCACTCATCGGGTCGCGGTGAGCAGGTTATCGTCACGGATGCCGCGGCGCTGTCGATACCGTAGTCGGAGAGCGCGAACTGCACTGCACGTTCAGCGGCGGCGGTCGCCTCGTCGACACCCTGCCCCTGAACGAAAACCCGAGCGGCCTGGCGGGCCGCACCCTCGACGGCGAACGCGCCGCCTTGGATCGCGGACACGGCGAGGATGAGGTAGACGAGCGGAACCAGGAGCACGAGCCCCGCCGTGATGAATTCGAGGGAGGCAGTGCCCTCCTCGTCAGTCCAGCGTCTCGATCGCGGCATGCCCGCGCACCTCCAGGCCCTTGTCCAGCCGATCAGGCCGATCAGGGGAAGAGGCGTGCGCACCGTCACGACCGCGGCGGGATGCCCGAGGTAGGTGTCGGAGGTCGCGGTCACGTCCCGCGCATACCCGGGGCCGAGGGCGGTCGAGATGAGGTCGCGGGTGCGATCGGCACCCGCCGCGAGGGAGCTGTCGGCGAGCGAGCCGTAGCGCGCACCCTCCGCCGCGGCATCCTGCACCGTATTACGCACGTGCAGCGCGAGGCCCAGCTGGAGCACCGACAGGGTGAGCACCGTCAGCAGGGCGCTGACCATGACGAACTCGGCGGGCGCGGAGCCGCCGTCGTCGGACCAGCGCCGGCCTCCACGACGGCGCTCGGGCGTGTCATCACTGCCGTGCCGCCGAGCGGGCATGGTCAGAATCCGGTGACTCGCTGGATCGCCTGCTCGAAAACCGCGCTGAGAGCAGGACCCGCGAGGCCCCAGATGATGATCACGAGCCCCGCCGTCATCAGGGTAATGAGAACCCAGCCCGGAACGTCGCCGCGGTCCGAGCCGAGCAGTCTGCGCAGCCTTATCGACAGTGTGGACATTTCTGTTCCTCTCTAGCGTTGGGCCTGTTCGGCTCGGTCTGGCGTCGTGTCCGCCCCGTGTGCGCCTCGTCAGAGCCCCATCTGGAGCACGAAGATGCCGGGGAAGATCGCGAAGGCGACGGTGAT
>JAODAY010000033.1 GCA_025463665.1 Microbacteriaceae bacterium | reverse complement strand
GGTTCGTGCACCTGAGCGGCTACGTTGTGGCGATCAAGGAGACCTCCGCCGACCTGGCGCGCAAGGAGTACGACATGCTGCGCACGCTGCAGCGTCTGGACATCCCCTGCGTCGACCCTGTCGCCGTGATCAGGGACCGCACGAGCTCGGCCGGCGAGATACTCGAGTCGGCGCTCGTCACCCGCCATCTCAAGTTCTCGCTGCCCTACCGCGCGCTGTTCTCGCAGTCGCTGCGTCCCGACACCGCCACCAGGCTCGTCGACGCCCTCGCCGTGCTCCTGGTGCGGCTGCACATCGTGGGCTTCTTCTGGGGTGACGTGTCGCTCTCGAACACACTATTCCGCCGCGACGCCGGGGCGTTCGCCGCCTACCTCGTCGACGCCGAGACCGGCCAGCTTTACGACGGCCTCTCGAACGGCCAGCGCGAGAACGACCTGGAGATCGCCCGCGTCAACATCGCCGGTGAACTCTTCGACCTGCAGGCCGGCGGCAAGATGGAGGCCGAAGTCGATCCCATCGCGATCAGCGACGGCATCGTCGCCCGCTACCGCGCGCTGTGGAAGGAGCTCACGGAGTCCGAAGTGTTCGCGTCATCCGAACGCTGGCGCATCAACGAGCGCGTGCAGCGCCTCAACGACCTCGGCTTCGACATCGAAGAGCTTGCAATCAAGACGGATGACACGGGCACGAAGGTGCGCATCCAGCCCAAGGTCGTCGACGCGGGCCACCACTCGAGGCGGCTCCTGCGCCTCACCGGACTCGACGCGCAAGAGAACCAGGCCCGGCGCCTGCTCAACGACCTCGACTCCTACCGTGCACGTTTCAGCAAGAACGGGCTCGACGAAGAAGCGATCGCGCACGAATGGGTGAGCCGCGTGTTCGAACCCGTCATCCGCGCCATCCCGCGCGACCTCAAGGGGCGGCTCGAGCCGGCGGAGATGTTCCACCAGCTGCTCGACCACCGCTGGTTCCTCTCGCAGAACGAGAGCCGCAATGTGCCGCTCGCCGAGGCGGTCTCGAGCTACGTCGACACGGTGCTGCGCCACCGTCGCGACGAGGCCACGGTCATCGAGCCGCCGACGGGCAATATCACCGTACCGATCGACGTCGTGAGCGACGACTGGCGCTCGACGGTCTGACGCGTCGAGCGAGAAGGGCCTGCGACGGAGGTCACCCTCTGCCGCAGGCCCTTTCCGGGTTACTTCTTCTTCGCTGCAGCGCGCAGGCGGCTGACCTCGTAGAGCGCGACGCTCGCGGCGATGCCGGCGTTGAGCGACTCGGTCGACGCGTTGATCGGGATCGAGACGATCGCGTCGCAGTTGTCGGTCACGAGGCGCGACAGGCCCTTGCCCTCGCTGCCGATCACGAGCAGCACGGGCTCCTTGGCGAGAGCCAGGTCGGGAAGCGACACGTCGCCGTCTCCGGCGAGGCCGAGCACGAACACGCCGCGCTCCTTGTAGGCCTTGATCGTCGCGGTAAGGTTCGTCGCCATCGCGACCGGCGTGCGCGCCGCGGCGCCGGCCGAGGTCTTCCACGCGCTGGCGGTCAGGCCAACCGAGCGGCGCTGCGGAACGATGAAGCCGTGGCCGCCGAACGCGGCGACCGACCGGATGATCGCCCCGAGGTTGCGCGGGTCGGTGATGCCGTCGAGCGCGACCAGCAGCGGCACGCGACCGGAGGCCTCGACCTTGTCGAGCAGCTCCATCGGGTGCGCGTACTCGTACGGCGGCACCTTGAGCGCGAGGCCCTGATGCACGGCGTCGAAACCGGCGAGGCGGTCGAGCTCGGGGCGCATGACCTCGAGGATCGGGATGCCGCGGGTCGTGGCGATCTTCATGACCTCTTTGACCCGGTCGTCGTATTCGATTCTCGTCGCGATGTAGAGCGTCGTGGCGGGGATCTTCGCGCGCAGAGCCTCGAGCACCGAGTTGCGGCCGGTGACGACCTCGACCTCGTCGCTGGACTTGGCGCGGCGCTGCTGCTGGGGACGCTGCTCGGCGTCGTTCCCGCCCCGCGACGGCTTGCGGGTTCCGCCGGCCGCTTCGTAGCGGTCGTTGGCCGCCTTGCGCTTTCCTGCGGGGTGGTACGGGCGGTCCTCCGCCTTCGGTGTGGGCTTCTTGCCCTCGAGCGCCTGGCGGCCCTGGCCGCCTGAGCCGACCTGGGGGCCCTTGCGGCCCTTACGAACGGCGCCTGCGCGCGGCTTGTTTGCTGGGTTCTTCACGACTCAATACTCCAATGGGGGCCGGACGGGGTGTCCTCTACGGAAATCCCCGCAGCCACTAGTTCATCACGGATGCGGTCAGCGGTGCTGAAGTCCCGGGTCTCACGTGCCTGCTCGCGGTCAGCGATGAGGCTCTCGACCAGGGAGGTGAGTGCGCGTTCGGCGGGCGCTGAGCTCGCCGTCGCCCACTCGGCGGAGTCGGGATTGATTCCGAGCACCTCCGCCATGGCTAGCACTTCACCGCGGTTGGTCGCGGCGAGGGCAAGATCTTCGGAGTCGAGTGCGCCATTGCCGGCTCGGACTCTCTCGTGCAACACGGCGAGAGCCTGCGGCACGGCGAGGTCGTCGTCCATCGCGGTCGCGAACTCGTCGGGAATGGTCAGGACTCCGCGCGACTCGAAGCGGGTGCCGGCGAGCCGGCGTGCGGCACGGTCGAGGAAGACCTCGATGCGCTCGAGGGCGGCTTCGGCCTCGACGAGTGCGCCGTCGTGGTAGTCGATCGTCGAGCGGTAGTGGGCGGCGCCCAGGTAGTACCGCACGGCGAGCGGGCGGGCGAGTTCGAGAAATTCCGCCGCGAATATGGAGTTGCCGAGTGACTTGGACATCTTCTGGCCGTTGACGTTGACGAGGCCGTTGTGCACCCAGTAGTTGGCGAAGTCGTCGCCGGCCGCGGTGGACTGGGCGAGCTCGTTCTCGTGGTGCGGAAAGCGCAGGTCGAGTCCGCCGCCGTGGATGTCGAAGTTGCTTCCGAGGTATCGGGCGCTCATCGCGGAGCACTCGATGTGCCATCCGGGACGCCCGCTCCCCCACGGTGACGCCCAGGCGGCCGACTCCGGTTCTCCGGCCTTGTGGCCCTTCCACAGGGCGAAGTCGCGGGCGTCGCGCTTGCCGCGCGGGTCGGCGTCGCTCGCGGCGACCATGTCGCCGGCCTTCTGGTGAGTCAGGTCGCCGTATGCCGGCCACGAGGCGGTGTCGAAGTAGACGTCGCCGGAGTCGTCGGGTGCGGGGTAGGCGTGCCCTGTGTCGATGAGGCGCTGGATGACCGCCTGCATCTCGCT
>JAODAY010000303.1 GCA_025463665.1 Microbacteriaceae bacterium | reverse complement strand
GGCACGGCTCGGCGCGAGTGCGGCAGGAACAGGGCGAGCAGCGCGAGCGCGGCGAGCGGCGAGAGCAGGGCCGCCACGATGATCGGGGCGGCGAGACCGTGCAGCCCCAGCGTCGTCGCGAGCTCGGCCCAGCCGTTGAAGCTGTCGACCGGGGAACCGATCGCGAGTTGCCAGCCGAAGCTCGTGCCGTCGACGATCGGCACCCCTGGGTCGGCGAGCAGGCCGAGCCAGCTGCCACGCATGGCCTGTTCCACCGCGATCGGCGCGAAAAGGATCATCGCGGGAATCGGCACGCCGATGAGTCGCGCGATGCGCCGCGGGTGCGACACGAGCCACGCGACCCACCCGATGATCAGCGCGGGTGCGAGTGAGGGGGCGCTCGCGATCGTCGCCGCGAACAGCAGGGCGGATGCCGCGCCGGCAGACCAGCTCCGTGTCGCGTTGACCATCGTGAGCACGAGGGCGGGCAACAGGAGGTGCGCGATGACGGCGCCGAGGTGCCCACCGCCGAGCGAGCTCAGGAACGGCGGGGCGAGCGCCCAGAGGATCGCGGCGACGGCCGGAGCCCAGCCGCGCTCGGAGAATCGTGCGGCGCACCACCAGGCGCCCAGCGCGGCGAGAGGCACGGCGACGATGTAGAGGGCCACGACGCTGAGCGAGGGCGACCAGAAGGTGAGGGTGCCGAGCAGGGCGAGGATGAGCGAGAACGGGTCGGCCGAGCCGACGAAGCCCGCCCCGACCTCACGCCAGCCGTAGCCGACATTCGACCACAACTCGCCGAGGGTCGCGCTGAGCGGGGCAAGGCCGCCGCCGGTGGCGGCCACGGCGCCCAGGAGCGGACCGAACGCCACCGCCCCCGTCGCCGCGAGAAACAGCACGATCCACGCGCCGCCGTGGGAGAGGAAGCTCGGTCGGATGCGCTCTTCGACGACACCGCTGCCCGCGGGCGTCGCACGAATGGCACGCTGGTGAGCCCGCAGCTCGCGAACGTCGGCGCGTGGCATCCGCAGTGGCGCAATGGCGCCCCAGCCGAGCTGTCGTGTCTTGCGCAGTCGGCGTCGTGCCGGCAACACGCCGCCGTCGAACACGGCCGCGAGGGCGGCGCGAAACTCACCGGGGATCGAGCCCGGGTGCTTGCCGAGCAGGTGGCCGAGCGAGCGCAGCACTGCGAGGGGCAGGAGCGGCAGCCAGTGCACGGCGAGGAGGAACGCCGGTGCATAGACGAGGCGGCGGTGCAGCTCGGCCCTGCGGTGGAGGGTGTTGCGGTGATGGCCGGACACGGTGCGGCGGTCGAAGTGTTCCGGACCGCCCGCGCTCGCGACCCGCGCCGTCGGAACGCCGACGATGCGGTGGCCGGCGAGGCGCACCCGGATGCAGAAGTCGAGTGCCGCGTCGACGTCGGGCAGTGCGGGGTCGAATCCGCCCAGTGCCAGCCACACGCTGCGGCGCACGAGCATGCCGTTGCCCGAGACGGCGAGGATGTCGCTCTGCCGGTCGTGCTGCGCCTGGTCGAGTTCGCCCGAGACGAGAGAGACCGCCGCGCCGAACCGGGTGATCGTCTCGCCGTAGGCGTCGATGACCTCCGGCGCGTCGCTGCGCATGAGCTTCGGACCGGCGACCGCGACGCTCGGCGCGATCTCGACCGCGGCAAGCAGTGCCGCGAGGGCGTCGCGGGCGGGCGCATTGTCGTGCGCGAGCAGCCAGAGCCACTCGTCTTCGCCGCCCGGCGCCTGTGCGCCCTGCTGTTCGCCCGCCACGCCCAGTGCGTAGGCGATGGCCGATCCGTAGCTGCGCATCGCGGGAACCGACACGAGCACCGTCGGCGAGAAGGCCGCGAGCATCGCCGCCGATCCGTCGTTCGACGCGTCGTCGACGAGGATCGCTGTCTCTGGCCGACGTGTCTGGGCGGCGAGGGACTCTAGGGTGCGTTCGAGAAAGTCGGCCCCGTTTCGGGCGACAAGTATTGCTGTGACTCTCTGTTGCATCCCCGTGAGCCTATGCGTCTCGATCGCCTTGTCGCTCCAGACACGCGCCGGGAGCCTCTAACTCGCAGGCGCCGCCCGCACGCCGGTGCCGTGTCGGATCAGGCGCGCTTGCGCAGTTTGCGCCGTTCCCGCTCCGACAGTCCGCCCCAGATTCCGAAACGCTCATCGTTCTCGAGCGCGTATTCGAGGCAGTTGTTCCGCACTTCACATGAGCCGCAGATTTTCTTGGCCTCGCGAGTCGATCCGCCCTTTTCGGGGAAGAACGCCTCCGGGTCGGTCTGCGCGCACAGCGAGTCGGTCTGCCACGCGAGCGGGTTCTCGTCGACGTCCGCCCTGCGTACTCCTGGTACGCCCAACTGAACCGGATCGACGAACCAGTCGTCGGGAACATTGGCGCGGTATTCGCTATTCGCCATTGCTCAGTCCCTCCACGCAGGGCCCGGTTGACCGCAATGCGTTAGAGATACTTACACCGGTGTAGTTCGCGAGAGTCAAGTCGGTGGATCATAAAACCTTCAACCCGAATAAGAGTGTTAGCTCGCCCGG
>JAODAY010000262.1 GCA_025463665.1 Microbacteriaceae bacterium | reverse complement strand
GGCGTTCCGGTGCGCCGCGTCATCGCCACGTGGGTCGTCGCCGCAACCGGCCTGGTGGCGGACGGCCTCGCCACCGCGCTGTTCGTGGGCGAGCCGGAACGCCTGCGTTCCCACTTCGACTTCGAATACGTGCGAATGTTCAGTAACGGCAGGATCGACCGGTCCGCCGGCTTCGAGGGAGAACTGTTCGCATGAGTCGCTGGCTGAACCGCGTCATCGGCAGGGTCACGATGTACCGGCTGGTGCTTCTCGTGCTGGTCGCGATCGCCGCCGCGGCGGTTGCTCTGTCGCTCGTCGGAGCGCTCGCCTTTCCCGTTCGGGACCTGCTCGCGACCGGTGTGGTCGCGGTGGGCGCCAGTTACCTGACGAGCAGGGTGTTCGCCCTCGCCTTCCGCACGAAACCGCACCCCGAGTCGTCGCTCATCACCGGGCTCCTGCTGTTCTTCCTGTTCTACCCGAGCACCGCGGCCTCCGACCTCGCGAGCGTCGCCCTCGCCGCCACGATCGCGAGCAGCTCGAAATACCTGTTCGCCGTGCGTGCGCGGCACATCTTCAACCCGGCCGCGATCGGCGCACTGGCCGTCTCCCTGCTGCAGCTGAACGCGGCAGTCTGGTGGGTCGCCACGGGTGCGCTTCTGCCGCTCACGGCGATCGGCGCGTTCCTCGTCCTCTACCGGTCCCGGCGCCTCGCTGTGGGAGTGACGTTCGTCGTCATCGCTGCGGTCATCGGGGCGGCACGCATCGCGGCCCTGGGCACCGATCCCATCGCCGCCCTCGCGAGCGCCCTCACCTCGTTCCCCCTCGTCTTCCTCGCCGGGTTCATGCTGAGCGAACCGCTCACCCTTCCGCCGCGACGCTGGCAGCAGCTCACGGTCGCCGCGCTCGTGGCCGTGCTGTTCTCGGTGCCGTTCCAGCTCGGCCCGGTGTTCTCCAGCCCAGAGCTTGCGCTCGTGGCGGGCAACGCGGTCGCGTTCGCGTTCGGCCAGCGCCGCGGCATCCGTCTGGACTATCTGGGCAAGCGCCGCCTTACTCCGACCGCGTGGGAGCTCGCCTTCGCCCCCCACGCGCCGGTGGGCTTCCGCCCCGGGCAATACCTCGAGCTGACGGTGCCGCACCGCGCGGACTTCCGCGGCATGAGGCGCACGTTCAGCATCTCGTCCGCCCCCGCGCCGGAGGGGCCCATCACCGTCGCGATGACGGTTCCCGACCGCTCCAGCAGCTTCAAGCGGGCGCTGCTCGAGCTGGAACCGGGAACGCGCGTGACGGCCACGGGCATCGGAGGCGATTTCACCCTGCCGACGGATGCCACCGTGCCCCTGCTCCTCGTCGCCGGAGGCATCGGCATCACCCCGTTCGCGAGCCAGCTCGCCCACCTTGCGGCGAGCGGCGAGCCGCGTGACGTCGTGGTCGTCTACGCCGTGCGCGACACCGCGGAACTTGGGTACGCGGAGCTGCTCGAGTCGAGCGGCGCGCGCGTGGTGCTCGTGAGCCGCGAACGCCCGGCCGCGCTGCCGGCGAATTGGGAATGGGCAGGAATCCGGCTCACCGGCGACCTGCTGCGGGAGGCGGTGCCCGATCTGGCACGCCGACGCGCGTATGTCTCCGGTTCGCCCGGGTTCGTCAGCGACATCCGGAATGCGCTGAAGCGAAGCGGCGTTCGGCGGATACTCACCGATTCTTTCAGCGGATATTAAGCAAAACCAGGTTGGCACTCGGCCGCCCGATGGCTATTATTTTGGTAGTTGAGTCGCAGGCACTCAACTTTGACAGACACGCATTGAGCCGCTCACAACGAGCGGTGAGGACGAGAAGGAGCTGACAATGGCTGTGTTCTTTGACCCATTCCGTGAACTGGACCGCGTCGCCGCGGAGATGTTCGACTCCCACCAGGGGCCGCGCCTCATGCCGATCGACCTGTTCCGCGACGGCGACCACTACATCCTCAACGCCGACCTCCCCGGCATCGACCCCGGCACGGTTGACCTCGACGTCGACGGCCAGCTGTTGACGATTCGGGCGGAGCGCTCGGTTCGCGGCCAGGAGGGCGTGAAGTGGCTCGCGCAGGAGCGTCCGAGCGGGTCCTTCCTTCGGCAGTTCACCCTCGGAGAGGGAGTCGACGGTGAGCGCATCAGCGCAAACTACGACAACGGCGTGCTGAGCGTCATGATCCCGGTCACCGAGAAGGCGAAGCCGCGCAAGGTGGCGGTGACGTCGAGCGGTTCGCAGCGCCAGCAGGCGAGCGTCACCGCCGAGTAGCGCCCGCCGAGCGGGCCCGGCTGCAGTGCCGCGACAGTGCAGTCCAAGACGGCCGGTGGGTCGGGTTCGTGCCCGGCCCACCGGCTTTTCCGTACCTCCAGGTTTGGGCCTCACCAGCGCCCCGGATAGGTTGGGTACTCCGCACCACCCTCGACACCCCAGGGAGAACCCATGGCGATGACCCGCCGATCGACAGCATCCGGCCTCGTCGGGATCGCGCTTGCCGCCTTCCTGTTGAGCGGCTGCTCCGCAGACGAGAAGCTGACTCCGCTGTCGGAGGGCGGCGGTTCCGCGACCTCGTCCCCCGCGCCGACGGACTCGACCAAGAAGGCCGGCGAGCAGTCCACCGAGGAGGCCTGCCAGGTACTCAAGGACGACGTCGAGGAGACGATGAGCTCGATCAGCGCGACCGACCCCACCGACCCCGTGGCCGCGGCAGCGGCCGTCACTGCTCTCAGCGAGACGTTCAGCGCGACCGCCGCCACCATCGACAACGCCGAAGTGCGCGCGGCGGCCGACAGTGCGGGAGCCGCCTTCGTCGGGTACGGCGAGGCGCTGTCGACCGTTGCGGCGGACCCCACGCAGACCGACGTCGCGGTTGCCGCACAAGCCGACTTGAAGACCGCGCTGGGCGACCTCGGCGAGGTCTGCCCGTAGTACCGCGCGGGGACTGAGCGCCGAGGCGCTCGCCGACCTACAGCAGGTTGGCGAGCGCCTCTTCCGCGCTCAGGCCCGAGCCTTCGGCGATGGCGAGGAGCCGCTCGTGTTGCTGAGCGGTGAGCCGCACCGTGAGCTCGATCGAGGCGGCGTCGGCGGCGTGGTCCGCAGCGCTGTCGCCGGGGTGGCCGGCCGCGGCATTGCGGTCGACGTCGTGGCCGTCCGCCTCGTCGAGCGAGAACAGTGCCGGCGCCGACGCGGGCGCTACGACGCGGGCCTCGGCCGACGCGCCCGCGGGCGCTGTGGCAGCCGCGGGCGCATCCGTGACCGCAGACAGTTGCACGCCGCCCGGCGTCCAGCGCACGGTGTGGGCCGCGGCATCCGCATCGCCTGATCGAACCCAGCCTGGGCCGGCATCCACGGGGCGTCCACGCTGGAACGCCTCTGACGCGGCGCGAGCACGCTCGTCGGCCGCCTCGTTGAGCGGATGGTTGGCGTGACCCTTGACCCACTCGAAGCGGTACGTGCGGCCGACGATGACCTCGTCGATCTCCTTGAGCAGTTCGACGTTGAGCACCGGCTTGCCGTCGGCCTTGCGCCAGCCCTTCTTCTTCCAGCCCGGCATCCACTTGCTGATGCAGTTGATGACGTACTGGCTGTCGCAGAGAATCAGCAGGTCGTCGTCGAGGTGCGCTGTCGCCTTGAAGAGCTGCAGCACCGCCATGAGCTCGCCCTGATTGTTGGTGGCGTGCTTCCACCCGCCGGCCGCCCAGCACGTGTCATCGACGTACCAGGCCCAGCCCGCCGGCCCTGGGTTGCCGAGTGCCGAACCGTCTGCCGCCGCGCGGATTGTCATGGGTGCCTTTCGAGAATCGTGAGGGGGGCAAAGTGCGCTCCGGCGCGTGCGGGAGCGACGATTCGCCGCCCCTCAACCTTAAATCAGGCCGAGCGCCTCCACCGCCGCGCGCTCCTCGAGGAGCTCGGCAACGGATGCGTCGATGCGGGCGCGTGAGAAGGCATCGATGTCGAGTGCCTCGACGATCTCCCAGTCGCCGCCCGCGGAGGTCACCGGGAAGGAGCTGATGGGCTCGAGCGTACGCCGCCCGCGCCCGGCCCGAGGAACGAGGAAGGCCGCCCGCGGCCGGATCGAATCGAACTCGATACGGCAGCGGGCGGCCCACTCAGCCAGCCGGCGGGATGTTACGCGAGGCGCGCGGCGAGGTTCTTGTCGAGCGTGTCGAGGAACTCCTCCGTGGTCTCCCACTTCTGGTCCGGCCCGACGAGGAGCGCGAGGTCCTTCGTCATGTGGCCGGCTTCGACGCTCTTGATGACGACGTCTTCGAGGGTCGCGGCGAACTCGGCCAGGGCCGGGTTGTCGTCGAGCTTCGCGCGGTGCGAGAGTCCACGCGTCCACGCGTAGATCGACGCGATCGGGTTGGTCGACGTGGGCTTGCCCTGCTGGTGCATGCGATAGTGGCGCGTCACGGTGCCGTGCGCGGCCTCGGCCTCGACGACGGAGCCGTCCGGAACGGACAGCACGCTCGTCATCAGCCCGAGCGAGCCGAAGCCCTGGGCCACGGTGTCGCTCTGCACGTCGCCGTCGTAGTTCTTGCAGGCCCAGACGTAGCCGCCCTCCCACTTCATGGCCGAAGCGACCATGTCGTCGATGAGGCGGTGCTCGTAGGTGAGGCCCGCAGCGTCGAACTTCTCTTTGAACTCGTTCTGGAAGACCTCTTCGAAGATGTCTTTGAAACGGCCGTCATATGCCTTGAGGATCGTGTTCTTGGTGCTCAAGTAGACGGGGTAGTTACGGCTGAGGCCGTAGTTGAGGCTCGCGCGAGCGAAGTCGTAGATCGACTCATCCAAGTTGTATTGCACTTGGGCGATTCCGTCGCCGGGCGACTGGTAGACCTCGAACTTTTGCGGTTCGGAGCCGTCTTCGGGAGTGAACTCGACCGTGAGTGTGCCCTTGCCCGCGAAACGGAAGTCGGTTGCGC